>JAGWXX010000023.1 GCA_018969685.1 Acidobacteriota bacterium
CCCGGGGGGCGCATCGCGTTCCTCGACGTGTCGGTTCCCCGCAACCCGCTCATCCGCGCCGGCAACGCCGTCTACTTCGGCCGGGTCGTGCCGTGGATCGGTGCGGTGCTCTCCGACGGCGCCGCCTACCGGTACCTTCCCCGGAGCGTCGCCTATCTCCCCCCTCCCGAGCGGCTCACCGAGCTCCTCGCCGGGGCCGGATTCCGAGAGGTCGACCATCGCGCCCTGTCGGGAGGGCTGACGCAACTGATCGTCGCGACCCGATGATGCGCGTCGTCACGCGGCCCCTCGCAACGGTCGCGGCGCCGGACCTCGACCTCGACGCATTCGCGGGATCGGACGGCATGCTGTTCGTGCGGGACGGCGCCGGGCTCGCCGGACAAGACGTCGCCGCACGGGTGCCGAACGCCGGGGCACGGGCGTTCCTCGGATCCCTCGTCGTCGACGACGCCGTGCAGCGGCCGGGAAGCGGGCCCGTCCTCGTCGGGTGCGTGCCGTTCGACGCCGGTGCGCCCCACGACTTCGTCCTTCCCCGCCGCAGCGTGGTGCGAGCCGCAGACGGCACTGCATGGGCGACGTTCGTCGCCGACGACGGCGCAGAGCCCGACTTCTCGCCCGCCCCCGGCCCACGACGGGGTGCCGGATCGTTCGAGGTCGGACCGGGCGTCTCCATCGGCCACTACCTCGCCGCCGTCACGGCGGTGCGGGACGCCGCGCGCCGCGGCGACGTGGTCAAGGCCGTGGTCGCCCGCGACCTCGTCGTCCAGTGCTCCGAGCCGATCGATCCCGCAGCGCTCGTCGCGCGGCTCCGCACGTCGTTCGGCTCGAGCCACCGGTTCCTCATCGACGGGTTCGTCGGCGCGTCGCCCGAACTGCTGGTCTCGGTGGACGGCCGCGACGTGGCGAGCCATCCACTCGCCGGCACCGCGCCCCGCACCGGCGACGCCGCGACGGACGACGCCCTCGCCGAGGGGCTCGTCGCCAGCACGAAGAACCAGGCCGAGCACCGCGTCGTCATCGACGCCGTGCACGATGCGCTGCTGCCGCACTGCTCCTACCTCGACTGGGAGCCGGAGCCGAGCATCGTCCGGGTCGCCAACGTGCAGCACCTCGGCACCCGCATGGAGGGGCTGCTCGCGGATCCGCCACTCCACGTCGTCGATGCAGTGCACCTGCTGTCGCCGACGCCCGCGCTCGGCGGACACCCGCGGCAGGCTGCACTCGACCTCATTGCCCGGGTCGAGGGCATGGACCGGGGGCGGTACGGCGGGGCGGTCGGGTGGTTCGACCGCCACGGCAACGGCACGTTCGCCGTGGCGATCCGCTGCGCAGAGCTCTCCCCCGACCGGCGCACCGCCCGGCTCTTCGCCGGGGGCGGCATCGTCGCGGAGAGCGATCCAGAGGCGGAGCTCGCCGAGACGCAGGCGAAGTTCCAGGCGATGCTCGCCGCGATCGTCCGCCCCTAGGAGAGCGCCTCCGCGACCGCGGCGTGCAGGCGGTCGTGCTCGACCACGTTCGCGGCCCGGTCGCCGCGAACCCGCACGACCGACGGGCCGGGTGCGGCGAGCACGGCGCGAAGCTCGTCAGCCGACGAGGCGTCGGCCGACCGAATGCCGTGTGCGCGTGCGAGGGCCACGAGGTCCGTGGCGTGCGGCGTCCCGAACAGCCGCTCGAAGGTCGGACCATCGAGCACGGCGGCCTGGGGCAGGAAGGAGAAGATTCCTCCTCCGCCGTTGTCGACGACCACGATCCGCAGGTCGGCGTCGCGCGCAACGAGGCCCGCGAGGGCAGACGAGTCGTGCAGGAACGCCACGTCGCCCGTGAGCAGCACCACGGTCGATCCCGTGGCGAGCGCCGCGCCGATCGCCGTCGACGTCACGCCGTCGATGCCGTTCGCCCCCCGGTTGGACAGGATGCGCGCGGCCCCCGTCGCACCACCGAACCACTCCAGGTCGCGCACCGGCATGGACGACGAGACGACGACGATGGCTCCGTCGGGCGAACCTGCTGCGACCGTGCGCGCGACGAGGGGCTCCGAGAGGCCGGTCGTCGCCACGAGCGCCGCGTCGAGCGCGCGCGACGCGGCGCCGGATGCCGCGGCCCAACCGCGCAGCCAGCCATCGTCCACCGCGCCCGTGGCGATCGATGCGCAGACGGCCGACGGCTGCGCCGCGATGGTGCGGGCCACGACGCGGTCGGGGTCGACGATCCTGCCGCTGGGCGAGACGGCGACGATCCGCGCCCCGCTCGCAGCCACCCATGCGTTCACGACCTTCGACGATGGAGGATCGCCGAGACGCAGCACCGCGTCGGGGCGGAGACGCGAGGCCGTCGGCGCGTGGCGGAGCATCGGGTCCGCGTGGCGCACGACCACTGCGCCGTCGTCGGACGAGATCCCGCTGCGCGGGTCGGCGAGCACCGGCCAGCCCAGCCGGTTCGCGAGCGACGTGACCGCGCTGGGATCGTCCACTCCCCATCCGGCGAGGATCACGCCTCTTTCGTGCGCCGCCACCGCTGCCAGCTCGTGCGCATCCTCCGCCCCCAATCCGGGCGCATCCGCGAGACGGCCGGCTCCGGACGCACGCGCCGGAGGCAACGGTCCTGCGACGCCGATCAGCGGCTCACGGAACGGCAGGTTCAGGTGCACCGGGCCCGGCACCGGACCCACCGAGGCCCGGTACGCGCCGGATGCCACCTCGCGCCACTGCGCAGAGCCCGACGCGTCGGGCACGCCGGGGTCGTGCTCCCACCGCACCGAGGCGCCGAACAACCCGTGCTGCTCGATCGTCTGCGGCGCCCCCACCCCCTGCAATTCCGGGGGACGGTCCGCGGTGCACACGATCATCGGCACGCGTGCGTGGTCGGCCTCCACGACCGCGGGATGGAAGTTGACGGCGGCGGTCCCGGAGGTGCAGGCGAGGATGGCGGGGCGCCCCGTCGCGAGCGCGGCACCGAGCGCCGCGAAGGAACCGCTCCGCTCGTCGTGGAACACGTGCACGGCCAGCTCCGCACGCGATGCGAGCGCGAGTGCGAGGGGCGTGGAGCGCGACCCCGGACAGAGCACCGCGGTCCGGGCGCCGAGACGGATCCACTCGTCGACCAGCGTCGCGCAGAACGTCGCTGCGGCATCGGCGGACGCGGTCACCGCCCTATCGTGGCAGGTGTGCGGATCGAAGTCTTCTCCGACGTCGTCTGCCCGTGGTGCTACATCGGGACGCGGCGCCTGTCCGCGGCGGTCGCGACGGTCGTCGCCGACGGAGGGTCGGCGCCCGACGTCGTGATGCGGCCGTTCCAGCTGGACCCCTCCGCCCCGGACGCCCCGTCGCCGGTGCTCGAGTCGTATGCGAGGCGGTTCGGCGGGCGCACGCAGGAGCTGCTCGGACGCGTGACGGACGTGGCCAGGGCGGACGGCATCGAGCTCCGCTTCGACCGCGCGCTCCGTGCGAACACCCGGCGCGCGCACGTGCTGCTGGAGCACGCACTGGACGTTGCGGGACCCGCCGCCCAGTGGGCGCTGTCGGACCTGCTGTTCCGCGCCTACTTCGAGGACGGCGCCGACCTCGGCGACCCGGCCACCCTCGACGCGATCGCGACGCGCGCCGGCGTCGCGGGCGCGCGAACGGCCATCGAGGGCGGCACCGATCGGCTCGACGCCGCCCTGCAGGACGCGTCGGACCGCGGCGTGACCGCCGTGCCCACCTTCGTCGTCGACGGCCAGTGGTCCATTCCCGGCGCCCAGGACGTCGGCACCTTCGAGCGGATCCTCCGCCGACTCTCCGCGTGACGCTCGCCACCACGACCACCGGATCGGGTGCTCCCCGCGTCACCATCATCCACGGCTTCACGCAGGTCGGGGCGTGCATGCGCCCGCTCGCGGAGGAGATCGGCGCCCCGTGCCGGCTGGTCGACGCCCCCTTCCACGGCGGATCATCGGACGTGGACGTGGACCTCGCGGGTGCCGGAGCCGAACTCGCGGCCGCGTGCGGTGGCGGCGTCCTCGTCGGCTACAGCATGGGCGCACGCATCGCACTCCACGCGATCCTCGCCGATCCGGACTGCGCATCGGCCGTGGTGCTCATCAGCGGAACCGCCGGCATCGCCGACGACGACGCCCGCTCGGCGCGCCGGGCGGCCGATGCGGCCCTCGCGGAGCGCATCGTCGGGCTCGGCACGGAGGCGTTCGTCGACGAGTGGCTCGCACAGCCGATGTTCGCGGGGCTCCCACGGGACGACCGCGACCGGGCCCTGCGCGCCACGAACCGTCCCGAGTCGCTGGCGCGCAGCCTGCTGCGCCTCGGCCAGGGCGCGCAGGAACCGCTGTGGAACCGCCTCGGTTCGATCACCACTCCCGTCACGGCCATTGCGGGATCGGACGACCGCCGCTATGCCGACGACGCGGTGCGCATCGCCGCCACCGTCCCGCGCGGATGCAGCTCGGTGATCGACGGAGCGGGGCACGCCGTGCACGTGCGGGAGCCTGCGGCGGTCGCATCGGCCGTCCGTGCGGCGATCGCCGCACAGTGAGCGTGCGCTCCTAGACCGAGAGGCCACCCGCCAGCAGCGCGCCGACGAGGATCTGCACTCGGGCCGTTCCCTCGAGCACCCGCACGAGGTCGCGCCCCGCGGCGCCGCGGATCACCCTGCGCACGGGACCGACGGCGGCGGCGAGCCCGAGGAGCGACGCCAGCGACCATGGTGCCAGCACGCCCACCACCGCGAGTCCGGCAGCAGTCGCGGCGAAGGTGGCAGCGAACACCCGCCGCATCGCGGCGTCGCCGATGCGAACCGCGAGGGTGCGCTTGCCGGAGCGCTCGTCACCGGGAATGTCCCGGAGGTTGTTCGCCATCAGCAGCGCGACCGAGAGGAGCCCCACCGGCACCGACGACGCCGCGGCGACGGCACCCACCGAGCCCGTCGCGACGAACGCAGAGCCGCACGTCGCCACCACTCCGAAGAAGACGAACACGAAGACCTCGCCGAGACCCATGTACCCATAGGGCTTCGGCCCGCCCGTGTAGAGCGCCCCAGCGGCGATCGACGCCGCGCCGACGGCGAGGAGCCACCACGACGTCGCGGCCGCTGCAGCGAGTCCGCCCACCGCTGCGGCGCCGAACGACGCCGCGGCCGCCGCGCGGACGTGCGCGGGGCGCGCCATGCCCGACGCGACGAGACGGACCGGACCGGTGCGCCCCTCGTCGGTTCCGCGCACGCCGTCCGAGTAGTCGTTCGCGAAGTTGACCCCGACCTGGAGGGCGAGGCTCACGAACACGCAGAGCGCAGCGAGCCACCAGACGACCTCGCCCGACCGGGCACCTGCAGCGGTCCCGACGGCTACGGGGACGACCGCTGCGGGGAGCGTCCGCGGACGCGCACCGGTCAACCACGTTCGCACCGACACGCCGCCAGTGTCGCACGGCGCGGCGCGGGGCGGCGAACCTACGATGCACGTGCGTGCCACGGTTGATCGCGCTCGACATGCCGGCTTCGCCGGCCCTCGTGGCGCGCACGAAGGCGGCGTGGGACTGCGGCGACGCCGTCGCGCCGCTGGACGTGCGCCTCGACGCCGCCAGCCGCCTGCGCACCGCGACGGCCATGGGCGCCACGTCGATCGCCGCCGCGGACGGATCCGAGACCAAGCTCCGCGGGGGTCGGGGCTGCGAGGACGGGGATGCTCTCGTCGTCGCCACCAGCGGGTCGTCCGGTGCGCCGAAGTTCGTGGTGCACGGCCACGCGGGGCTCGCCGCCGCCGCACGCGCATCGCACGCGCGGCTCGGCACCGGCCCCGACGACGCGTGGCTCGTGTGCATCCCGGTCTGCCACGTCGGCGGATTCTCCGTGGTGGCGCGAGCCCTCGCCAGCGGCAGCCGGCTCCACCTCCACGACCGCTTCATTCCGGAGCGCGTCGAGGACGCCGCACGGAACGGGGCGACATGCACCTCGCTCGTCAGCGCGGCGCTGGGGCGCATCGACGCATCGCTCTTCCGCACGATCCTCCTCGGGGGTGGGCCCGCGCCATCCGACCGTCCGCGCCAGGTCGTCGCGACGTACGGGTTGACGGAGACCTTCGGCGGCGTCGTCTACGACGGCGCGCCGCTCGACGGCACCGGGATCGACGTGCGGGACGGCGCCATCTGGCTGCGCGGTCCGTCCCTCATGCGCCGGTACCTCGGCGACGTCCCCGATCCGCGCGACGACGACGGGTGGTTCCCGACGGGGGATCTCGGTTCCGTCGTCGACGGGCGGCTCGTCGTCGACGGACGATCGGACGACCTGATCAAGACGGGGGGCGAGAAGGTCTGGCCGGCACGCGTGGAGGAGGCGATCGCGCGGCGCGCCGACGTCGCAGAGGTGGTGGTGCGCGGCGTGCCCGACCCTGAATGGGGCCAGCGCGTCGTCGCGTGGGTCGTCCCCGACGGCGTGCCGCCGACGCTCGACGAGCTGCGCGCCACCGTGAAGGAGTCGCTGCCTCCCCATTGCGCGCCGCGGGAGGTGCGGATGCTCCCGGCAATTCCCCGCACGGCGCTGGGCAAGCCGGACTTGCCGGCCCTCCTCACCGGTCCTTCCGGCTGACGCCCTGTCCCGCCCCTATTGCGGTTCGCGCGCGACGCGCACCTGCTGGATGCGGCGCCCGTCCATCGCCTCCACCGTGAGTCGCCAGCCATCGTGCGACACGCCCTCGCCGGTGCGCGGCACCCGGCCCAGTGCGCCGAAGACGAATCCCCCCACGGTGTCGTACCGCTCCTCGGGCAGTCCCGTGAGGTGGGCCTCGTTCAATTCGTCGACCGGCAGCGAACCGGAGACGAGGTACTCGCCGGGGGCCACCTCGCGAATGGTGTGCACCACTTCGTCGTGCTCGTCGACGATCTCGCCAACCAGCTCCTCGAGGCAGTCCTCGAGCGTGACGAGTCCGCTGATCTCGCCGTACTCGTCGGCGACGAGCGCCATGTGCGACTTGCTCGTCTGCATCGAGCGCATCACCTCCGCGACCGGCTGGTTCTCCGGCACCACGCCCACGTCGCGGACCATGGGCGCGATGGAGTCCCCGCCGCGTCCGCTGCGCTCCGCGGAGACGAGGTCCTTCACATAGACGACGCCCACGAGGTCGCCGGTGTCGCCGTCGTTCCGGGACACGGGGAACCGGCTGAACCCCTCGGCGACCGCCGCGTCGAGCGCCTCGGTGACGCGCATCGCCTCGTCGATGCTCACGATGTCGGGGCGCGGCACCATGACCTCGCGGACGGTCGTGTCGCCGAACTCGATGACCGACTCGATGAGCTCGCGCTCCTCGTGCTCGATGACGCTCTCCTTCGCGGCCTCCTCGACCATGCCGAGGAACTCGCGCTCGCCGATGAACGGACCGCGCTCGAGCCCCTTGCCGCGCACGATCACGTTGGTCAGGCGGATCAACAGGCCGGACGCGGCGCGCAGCGGCCAGAAGCGGACGAGCGCCGACACGGGCCGCCCCGTCAGCAGCGCCCCCTCCACCGGATACAGCACCGCGTACGTCTTCGGGACGGCCTCGGCGAGCACGAAGAACACGACCACGTTGAGCAGGACGCCCGCCGCAACGCCTGCGGGCCCGAACAGGCGCCCGGCGAGGAGGCCGGTCAGCGTCGCCTGCACGGTCTGGCACGCATTCACCGTCAACAGCAAGGGGTTCACCCACGCGCCGGGGTCGGCGGCGAGCCTCGAGAGGGCCTTCCCGGCCTTCGATCCGGACTCGGCGATCGCATCGGCCCGGGGCTTGGTGAGCTGCGACAGGCTCATCTCCGCGAGGGCGAGGAAGACGAGGACGGTGAGCAGCAGCAGGATCGCCGCGAGCATCCACCCGTCCGCCGTCGTGAACACGACGCCGCTCACGCCGGCTCCGGGACGTGGCGGAACCCCGCGGGCGCCGGACCGCCCCAGTGACGGCGCTCGAGGTGCACGCGCTCGCGGCGCTGCATGGCCGACGTCGCCTCGGGGGTGTCGTGGTCCATGCCGAGCACGTGCAGGATCCCGTGCACGACGAGCAGCGCCATCTCGTCGTCGCCCGTTCCCGCGTGCGAGGGCGCCTGGCGGATCGCGACGGACGGGCAGATCACCACGTCGCCGAGCAGCAGCGGATGGTCCGATGGATCGACGGGGCGCCGATCGGGCGACTTCGACTGCGCGCCCGGCCCGGGCGACGGCGCGCTGTCGACCGCGTCCAGGGGGAACGCCAGCACGTCCGTCGGACCCTGCTTCGACATGTAGCGGCCGTTCAACTCGGACATCGTCGGCTCGTCGACGAACAGCAGGGCCATCTCCGCCCAGCCCCGCACCCCCTCGTCCGACAGCACGTCGAGCGCGAGCACGCGCCAGCGCTCCACGTCGACCGGCACGTCGCTCTGCTCGTCGGCGCAGTACACGTCGGGCGCGCCGTCCCCGCCGACGCGACGCGGTGCGCTGCGTCCCTGCCTTGGGTCGCGCATCAGGACGATCCCCGGCCGGACCGCTCGTAGGCGTCGACGATGTCGGCGACGATCTTGTGGCGCACGACGTCGACGCGACCGAGGTGCACGAAGGCCAGGTGCTCGATGCCGGCCAGCAACGACTCGATCCCCTCGAGGCCGCTGCGCCCGCCCGCCACGTCCACCTGCGTGGTGTCCCCGGTGACGACCGCCTTCGAGCCGAAGCCGATCCGGGTGAGGAACATCTTCATCTGCTCGGGCGTCGTGTTCTGCGCCTCGTCCAGGATGATGAAGCTGTTGTTGAGCGTCCGACCGCGCATGAAGGCGAGCGGCGCGACCTCGACGATCTGCCGCTCCAGGAGCACCCGGGCGGCATCCATCCCGACCATGTCGTGGAGTGCGTCGTAGAGGGGACGGAGGTAGGGGTCGATCTTCGCTGCGAGGTCCCCGGGCAGGAACCCGAGGCGCTCTCCCGCCTCGACGGCGGGACGGGTCAGCACGATCCGTTGCACGCGCTTGGTGTTCAGCGCCTGGACCGCCATCGCGACCGCGAGCCAGCTCTTGCCGGTGCCCGCCGGACCGATGCAGAACGTGATGACGTTCTCGCGGATGGCCTCCACGTACCGGCGCTGCCCGCTGGTCTTCGACTTGATGGTCCGGCCGCCGGAGGTCCGGAGCACCTCCTCGGTCAACACGACGCTCGGCCGCTCGTTCGCCTCGACCATGGCGATCGAGCGCGTGACGACCTCGCCCGTGATCGGCTCCCCGCGCTGTGCGAGCGCGGCGAGTTCCTCGAAGAGGCGCACGACCTCCGCGGCGCCGGGGCCGGTGGCGACGATCTGGTTGCCGCGCACCACGATGCCGCAACCTGCAAACGCAGCCTCGACCGACCGGAGGTGCTCGTCGCGCTCGCCCAGCAGCACGGGCATCAGGTGCGCCGCCGGGACGACGAAGGTCGCGCCGGGGGTGGAGACGGTCATCGGGTGGCTATCGGGCCGACGCGCAGCGCGTGGTCATGTCGGGCAGAGTCTATTGCCCGACGGCGATTCCCCCGTCGGCGACGGCTCCCGCTCGTGACGTCGCGGAGGCATCCGCCTCTGCGACCGCCTCGACCGAGAAGTCCAGCGCGTAGTAGCGCTGGACGGTCAGCGGAACGAGCGCGGCGCCCCCGACCATGGCGGCCATCCTGTGCATGAGCTCCGCTCCCCCACCCCGAGGATGGGGCTGGTTCTCCTCGGGCAGGTCGAACACCAGCAGCGCACCCTCCCGTTGCTCGGCCGCCATCGCCTCCCGCGCGAGGAACAGGCTCGCGCCGCGCGCCATGAATCCCGGGTCGACGACCGCCCACACCAGGTAGTGCACCAGCCCTGCCGCGAACTGACGGGGGTACCGCGCCCTGAAGTACTGCTCGCTCAGCCACCGGGTGCGGGCCACGTCGGTCGACACCACCGCCATCGCCACGGGGAACCCGTCCTCCCATGCCACCCACGTCCTGCAGGCGTGGTCCGCCAGCTGGTCGTCGAACTCGAGGCGGTCGAGCATCTCATGCGTGACGGTCGACTCGGCGATGCGCGCATACGCCCGCGAATAGAGCTGCCAGAGCCGCTCGCGCAGGGCCGGATCGCCGACCGGTGAATAACGGGTGAGGTACATGGGGGCTCCTCGCCGGTACGCGCACCGGCACACGTTCCTCCGCCCGTCGCGACGGTACCCCATCCGTCGCCGTCGCCGGTGGATGGGGTACCGTCGCCCCGATGGCCTCGTCGGTCGGCGCGCGGGCCTCCCTCGGACTCCTCCTGCTCGGATTCGGGCTCGCCGCGGCAACGGTCGCGGCTTCCGACGGCCGCATCTCCGGCTGGATCTACCTCGGCTCGACCCTCCAGCTCGCCGTCGCCCTCGCCGTCTCGTGGCGCGTTGCCCGCCCCGACCGGCGGATCTGGGCGGGATTGCTCGTCGTGGTCGTGCTCTCCGTGACCGGCCAGGTCCTCGACCGGAGCGTCGGCGAGGCGGCCGCAACCCAGGCCGCCCCCGCGGGCATGTTCCTGCTGGTCCAGCTCGTCCTCGCATCGGGGCTCCTCTTCATCTCGTGGCGCAGGCTGGGCAGCGACCCCGTGAGCGTCCTCGCCGACGGGGTCATCGTCGCCGCAGGGTCGTGGTTCCTCATCTGGTGGTGGGTCCTGCAGCCGACGATCGCGCGCTCGGACGATCCGTGGTGGGTCACTGCGACAGCCGGCGTCACGCTGTCCGTGAGCTCGATCGTGCTCTTCACGCTCGCCACGATCCTCTTCGGCGACACGGACCGCTCGCCCGCGGTCTGGTTCGTGGCGGTTGCCATTGCAGGTGCCGCGTCGGGCGACGTGCTGTGGGCGTCGGGGGACGCCGGCCGGATCGCCGCCGCGCCGACATGGGCGACGGCGAGCTACGTCGTGTCCCTCTTCGCGGCATCCGCTGCGTTCGTCCACCCGTCGATACGCACGCTGGTCGAGCGGCGCCCGGCGCTTCGGAGGCGCCCCATTGCCGGGCGGCTGGTGGTGACGACCCTCGCACTCGCCGTGCCCGTCGTTGCGCTCTCGTTGACCGATCCGGTCTCCGACACCGACCGCTGGATCCGCACCGCATCGGTCGTCGCGCTTGCCGCAGCAGTCACCGCGCGGGTCGGCTTCACCGTCCGCGTCAACGCGCGCATGCAACGGGAGCTCGAGCGCCAGGCCAGGACCGACGCCCTGACCGGGCTGCCGAACCGCGCGCTCGTCGCGGAGCAGTTGACGGCTGCAATCGTCAGCTCCCCGTCTTCCGGCACGCCCTCGGTGCTGTTCATCGACATCGACCGCTTCAAGAACATCAACGACTCCCTCGGCCACCAGGCGGGCGACGACGTCCTCGTCGCCGTCGCAGACCGTCTCCGCCGGGTGCTCCCCCCCTCGTGCAGCGTCGGGCGGATCTCCGGCGACGAGTTCGCCGTCGTCAACGCGGGTGGACGCGCGACCGACGGCGCCACCGCGCTCGCCGAGCGGGTCGTGGCCTGCTTCCACGAGCCGCTCGCAGTGCGGCAGGGTGACGTGTTCGTCACCGCGTCGATCGGCGTCGCGTTCTCGGACGGGACGTCGTCGGCCGAGGACCTCCTGCGCCAGGCCGACACCGCCATGTACCGCGCGAAGCAGTCGGGCCGGAACTGCATCGCGGTCTTCGACGCGTCGATGCTCGAGCGGGCATCGGCCCGCCTCGCCATCGAGACCGCGCTGCACCGGGCGCTCGAGCGCCGCGAGGTGAGGCTGGTGCACCAGCCGATCGTCGACCTCGCCGACGGAGGCGTCTCGGGTTTCGAGGCGCTGATGCGCTGGGAGCGCGAGGACGGCACCAGCGTGTCGCCCGCCGAATTCATCCCGATCGCCGAGGAGACGGGGACGATCCTGCCGCTCGGTTCGTGGGCGCTGCTCGAGGCGCTGGTCCACCTCCGCGAGTGGATCGACCAGGGTGCGTGCCGACCGGGCGCGACGATGTCCGTCAACGTGTCGCCGCGCCAGCTCCACGACCCGGCCTTCGCGGCGTCGGTGGAGGAGGCGCTGCGCCGGGCCGGCGTCGCGCCGACGCAGCTGTGGATCGAGGTCACCGAGGGAGTGATGCTCGCCGAGCCGGAGCCGGCCGTCGCGGCGCTGCGACGCCTCGCCCACGCCGGCGTGCGCGTCGCGGTCGACGACTTCGGCACGGGCTACTCGTCCCTGTCCCTGCTCAGGCGGTTTCCGGTGCACCGGTTGAAGATCGACCGTTCGTTCGTCAGCGGCCTCACGAGCGACGCCAACGCCTCGACCCTCGTGCGCACCATCGTCGCGATGTCGCACTCGCTGGAGCTGGACACCGTCGCCGAGGGAGTCGAGACCGCCGAACAGCTCGGTGCGCTGTGCGCGATGGGCTGCTCAGGTGCGCAGGGCTACCTGTTGAGCCACCCGGTGCCGCCGCGCTCCGTGCCGGCGGCGATCGCGGCGATCGCGGGACACCCCGACCTCGAACCGGTGCGTCGCACGTCCGGCGGCTGAGGATCAGCGCGACGGTACGACGACCACCGGGCACGCCGCGTGCGACGCCACCTGCTGCGCCACCGAGCCGAGCAGGAGGCCGACGAAACCCCCGCGCCCCCTGCTGCCCACCACGACGAGATCCGCCGACTTCGAGGCCGCGACGAGGTGCTCCGCAGCGGAGCCTCTGTGCACGGTCCCGGTGACCGAAACGGCCCCCGCGGCCCCCGCGGCAGCCACGGCCGCGTCGCAGACCGTGTGCGCCTCGCGCTCCATCACGTCGAGCGGGAGCTGGATCGGCATCATCGACACGGGATCGGCGATGGCCGGGATCGACCAGCTGTGCACGACCTCGAGCGACGCGCCGTGCACGGCCGCCTCGCCCGCCGCCCACGCCACCGCAGCCATCGCCGCCGACGAGCCGTCGGTGCCCACCACGATTCGAGACATCTTCGCCATCACCGCACCTCCGTCCACAACCTATGCCCGCAGCAGACCGTCCGACGCGCAGGACGGGGAGACGAACGGACCGTCAGCGCTGACGGAGCCGCAGCGACTGCCACGACCCGTCGGCGGTCCAGCCGCCATCGACGGGCAGCACCACGCCGTTGACGAAGCCGGATTGGTCGCCGTCGCACAGCCATGCGATCGCGCACGCCACGTCGCCGGGACGGGCGAACCGGCCCATCGGCACGTGCTCGACGATGTCGCGGTCGTTGTACGAACCGCCGGCCTGGTCGGCGTGGTCCATCTCGGTCTTCACCCATCCCGGAGCGACGGCGTTGACCCGCACGCCCCTCGCACCCCACTCCACGGCCAGGGTCCTCGTCAACCCGACGATGCCGTGCTTGCTCGCGTTGTACGCGGACCGCTCGGCGACCCCCTGCAACCCCGCCACGGACGCCACGTTGACGATCGACCCCCGTCCCTGGCCGAGCATCGTGGCGCCGAACAGCGTCGACAACGCGAACGGCGCGACGAGGTTGACCTCGAGGACTGCACGGAGCGCGTCTGCGGTCGTGTCCGTTGCCGGCGCGATCATCGACCGTCCCGCGTTGTTCACGAGTGCCGTCACCGCTCCGAAACGGGACGTCGCCGCCCGGTGGGCGTCCGCCAGGAACGACGGGTCGGTGATGTCGCCGGCGACCGCCAGGGCGTCGCGGTAGTCGGCTGCATCGATGTGCTGGAGGTCGAGCAGCACCAGGGACCACCCGCGACGGTCCAGCTCGGCGGCGGTCGCACGGCCGATGCCCTGCGCGGCACCCGTGACCACGGCGACGTTGCCCTGACTCATCGTGGTGCAGGGTAACCGGCGGGCTGGCGGAGCATCAGGCTCACGACGTTCCCCGGACGCGTCTCCAACCGGTCGACCTCGACGAACCCCTGCCGGAGGTGGAAGCGCATCGACCCCTCGTTCGGAGGGACGACGTTCACCTCGAGCGCAATCGCGCTCGCCGGATGGCGCACCGCGATCTCGGCGTGGAGCGCCGCACCGATGCCCCGCCCGCGCGCAGCCGAATCGACGGCAATGCGGTCGACGTAGCGGAATTCCGGGAGCAGTCCGGCAAAGTAGCGGTAGTTGGGGCTGCCGTACTCCGTGTTCTCGGGGAGCACGATGCAGAAGCCCGTGCAGCGGCCGCCGTCCACGGCGACCAGTGCCGTGCACGACATGGCGAGGAGCGAGCCCATCAGCTCACCGTCGGCCGCCCCCACCGCCGGCACGTTGTCGGCGTTGATGCGCAGCACTGCGTCGAGATCCGCGCGCTCCATGTCGCGAAGGTGCACGACGACACCCTAGGACGACGGGACCTTCGTCGTGGCAGGACGCGACGGTCGTCGCGCGCGCCGTCGCGCCCCGCTCCCTATCGTCCGCGCCACCGACGAAAGGAGCACACGTGCCGTTGCTGCACGCATCACCCACCGAACTGGCGTGGCCGTCCTGGCTGAACGCCAGATGGCCCTACTGGAACGATCTCGTCCGCGACGGGGAGATCGAGGCCGGCATCAGGGTCGAGGAGTACGAGGAGGACGGAGCGTGGGTCATCCGCGCCGAGGCCCCGGGGATCGATCCGAAGAAGGACGTCGAGGTGACGCTCCGCGACTCGGTGCTCTCCATCTCCATCCAGCGGCGCGCCGAGCAGCACACTGCGGGACGCGCGCGCCGCCGCAGCGAGTTCGCCTACGGCTCGTTCTCCCGCACCGTGAGCCTCCCGGCCGCCGCCAACCCCGACAAGGTGTCGGCGACCTACGAGGACGGCATCCTCGAGGTGACCGTGCCGCTCGACGGCGAGCGTGCCGGCGTCCGTCGCATCGACGTACGGGGCGCGAAGTGAGGGTCCGACCGGCGGCCTGCGCCGCGGTGCTCGCTGCGTCGCTCCTCGCGCCGGCGTCCGGCGTCGTGGCGTCGCCGATCGGCGGGAGCAGTTGCGACGTCCCCGGCGCATCGGTTCGCGCGAACAACGCCCGCTTCGTCTGCTCCCCCGAGGACGGGCGCAGCGTGTGGCGGCGCATCGTCGCCCCGGGCGACGTCGGCGCGCTGCTGATCGGCGTGCGGGGATTCTCGATCTTCGTCGCCGCCCTCGGGCTCACCGACATGTCGGCCCAGCTCAGGGGACCGGGGCCGTGGACGGTGTTCGCGCCGACCAATTCCGCCTTCCACGCACTCGGGCGACCCGTGCTCGACAAGCTGCTGCTTCCGGAGAACCGCGCCGTCCTGCAGGCCGTCCTCCGGCACCACCTCGTCCAGGCCCGCATCACGGCGCGAACGATGACGGCCGGCGACCTCGCGGTCATGGATGGCTCGGTGATTCGCGTCCAGTTCCGTGGCGGCATCGTGGTGGACGACTCGAGGATCGTCCTTGCCGACCTCGGCGCCACCAACGGCGTCGTCCACGGGGTGAACAAGGTGCTGCTGCCGTCGTGGTTCGACCCCGGCGACCTCTGAGCCGCCGGTAGCCTGCGGCGGGTGCGGATCGTCGCGGCACTCGTCGCATGGTGCTCGCTCCTCGTGGGCGGCACCGCGACCGCCGCACCCGCCAAGGAGGCGCTCCTGCTCGGCGACTCGGTCCTCGCCACGCTCGGCTGGAGCAACGAAGGGCTCCGACTCCTCGAGAACCGCCACCCGTTCATCCTCAGGGCGGTCTCCTGCCAGCGCCTCGTCACCGAGGGCTGCACGGGCAGGTCCAAGTCGAGTGCGCTGCGGATCATGCGCCAGGAACGCGGCAAGTTCACCCGCGCCGTCGTCGTCGCCACCGGCTACAACGACTACAACGACGGGCGCTTCGCGCAGGCCGTGCGCCGGTTCCACGACGAGGCGATCGCGCAGGGCGTCTGGCTGGTGTGGGTGAACTACCGCGAGGCCGGCAACGTGCGCGACAAGAGCACGGCCTTCAACGCGACCCTGCGCCGGCTGCAGCCCGAGCTGCCCCGGCTCGTGATCGTCGACTGGAACGACCTGAGCCGAGGCCAGCGCACCTGGTGGGGTCCCGACCAGGTGCACCTGTACGGCGAGGGGGCCGTGGCGATGGCCCGCGCGATCGCCGACGCGATCTCGGCGCTCCCCGCCGAATTCCCCGCCTGACGACGGGTCGTCAGGCCCCGCGCAGCGGCAGCGAATAGCCCTCGGGGAGCTCGAGGCGGTTGCGAGCGAGCAGATCCGCGTCGGCGAGCAGCTCGACCGTCGGTCCGTCGGCGACGATCCGGCCCTCCGACAGCACGACGCTGCGCTCGCAGAGCTGCACCGCATAGGGAAGGTCGTGGGTGACCATGAGGAGGGTCGTGTCGAGCGATCGCAGGATCGCGGCCAGCTCCCGCCTGCTCGCGGGATCGAGGTTCGACGACGGCTCGTCGAGCACGAGGATCTCGGGGCGCATCGCCAGCACCGTCGCCACCGCGACGCGGCGACGCTGGCCGAACGAGAGGTGGTGCGGTGCGCGATCGCGGAACGGCTGCATGCCCACGAGCCCCAGGGCCTCGTCGACCCGCGCGGAGAGTTCGTCGTCCGAGAGCCCGTGGTTGGCGGGCCCGAACGCCACGTCGTCGCCCACCGTCGGCATGAAGAGCTGGTCGTCCGGGTCCTGGAACACGATGCCCACCGCCGCGCGGACCGCGCGGAGCCCCTCCCAGTCGCGCGAATCGATGGTCCGTCCCGCAACGGCGACCGTCCCCGCCACCGGCCGGAGGATGCCGTTGAGGTGCAGCACCAGCGTGGTCTTGCCGGCCCCGTTCGGTCCGAGGAGGGCGACCCGCTCGCCCTTCGCGATCTCGAGGTCGACGCCGTTGAGGGCGGCATTCCCGTCGGGGTACTCGAACGCGAGACCGCTGACCTTGATGCTCGGAGCGTCCATCACCGGTCAGATCACCATAGCGAGGAGCGACCCCGCGCACGCGAGCACCGCGGGGGCGAGCGCCGCGGACCATTGGCGCGTCGTCGGAGCAGCCTTCTCCACGCCCGGCATCTTCCCGTCGTAGCCGCGGGACGTCATCGCCAGGAACACCCGCTCGCCCCGCTCGTACGACCGGATGAAGAGCGCGCCCGCCGCCCGCGCCAGCACGGGCCACGCCCTGACGCCCCGCGCCTCGAATCCCCGCGACGCACGCGCGATGCGCATCCGCTCGACCTCGCTGTTCACGACGTTCACGTATCGGATCATGAACGAGAGGATCTGGACGAGCACCGACGGCATGCGGAGCCGCTCGAAGCCGCGGACGAGCTCGCGGGCGGGCGTGGTCGCCGAGAGCGCGATCGCCACCAGCACGCCCGTGGTTCCCTTCGCGAGGATCGACGCCGCCGCCTCGAGGCCGTCGCGATGGAGGGTGAAGGGTCCCGCCGTGACCGTCTCGCCGCCCCCGAAGAACGGCATCAGCGCCGCAAACGCCACGAACGGCACCTCGATGGTGGCGCGACGGAGGACCGTCGCGATCGGGATGCGGGCGACCGCGAGCACCGCGACGAGCAGGACGCCGAACCACGCGAATGCCTGCCACCGTGCGATCGGCGTCGCGACGCTGACGGACACGAACGCGACGGCCGCGACGATCTTGAGGTGCGCCGGCAGGCGGTGCACCGGCGTGTGGCGGTGCAGGTAGAGGCGCTCGCCGACGTCGTGCCCGTGGTGGTGGTCCTCGTGCCGGTCCGCCGGCGCCACGTGGTCAGGAAGCCGGGGATGTGCGTCGATCGCCGTCACCACCCTTGCGCCGGGTGAGCAGCCAGAACCCGCCCCCGCCGACGAGCGCAGTGGCGAGGACGCCGACCACACCGGCGAGTCCGACCGACAGCCTCGCATCCTCGACCCCGGCGACGCCGTAGTCGGCCAGCGGCGAGTCGGCGAGTACGTGCTCCGTGGCGTCGTCGATGAATCCCTCGTCGGCCGCCACGCGCTCCAAACCGTCCGGATCTGACGATGCGTAGTACGACGCCACGCCGGCGAGGGCAAGGGCGACGACGGCACCGGCCACGAAGAACCACCGGCTCGTCACCGACGCGCTCATGCCGCTGCCGCCATGGACCCCGCGCGGCCCGGTCGCCACCCCGCCACGAGGTCGGACCTGCTCGCCAACACCGAGGCGACGACCAGGCCCGTGATCACGGCCTCGCCGGCGCCGATCAGGACGTGCACGGAGAGGACTGACCACAGGACCGTGCCGACGTCCACCGTCCCGGTCCCGCCGACCGCGTACTGGAGGACGAACCCCAGCGACGACACGGGCACCGAGACGAATGCGGCGATGGACGCCGCCGCCGTGACCGAGGCGCGCGTCTTCGGCAGGACCGCACGCAGCGCGAGGAATACCGCCCACGCCGCCACGGTGGCGAGCAGGGCGATGTTCGTGACGTTCAGGCCGAGCGCCGACAGACCGCCGTCGGCGAACAGGAAGGCCTGCAGCACCAGCACGACGGTGAGGGCGAGCACGCCGGCGGCCGGCCCCACGAGGACGGCTGCCAGTGCCCCGCCGAGGAGGTGGCCGCTCGTCCCCGCCGCGACCGGGAAGTTGATCATCTGCGCGGCGAAGACGAACACCGCCGTCAGCCCTGCAAGGGGTGCAGCCCGCTCGTCGAGGCTTCGGCGCGCGGCCCGGATCGCCACCGCGACACCGGCCGCGGCGACGGCTCCGAACGCCAGCGACGTCGGCGCGTCGATGAACCCGTCAGGAATGTGCATGGCGGCGAGAGTAGCCCGCGACCTCCCACCCCGCCCCGCTGGACTCAGCGAAAGGCCACCGACGCCCAGAGCCAGTCGGCCGTCGAACCGTCCTGCTGCCATGTCGCGCCGGCGGAAGGACCGGTCGACGGTGCGAACGCATCGGCGACCCCGACGGCGAGCGGGACGCGCCCCGGAGCGACGACCTCCGTGAGCCGCGCGCTCAACGTGCCGGATCCGAGACGGATTGCGGCCGCCCCGCGGATCGCGGCAACCTCGACCACGGTCGCCGATGCGGCGGTCGTCGCCACACCCGCCGGCGCCGCCGTGGCACCCGCCGAAGCGACGCCGAACGCAACCGGACCCGCGAGTACCGGAGGATCCGTGACGCCCGTGGCACGCGCGTACCGGAACAGGCGCGTCACGGTGCCGGCTGCGTTCGATTGCGCGTCAAAGGTCGCCACGCCGGACGAATCCGCCGACCTCCATGCCACGTAGAGGTGCGAGGCGTCCGATCCCTTCGTGCTGAGCGACGCGGCCTCGTTCCATCCGACGGGGAGCGCCGGCAGCGTGGACCGCCCACCGAACGAGATGAGCACGAGCAGGTCACCGTCCACCGTCCCCGCCGGGAACGGCAGCGACACGGGACCCGACTTCGTCGAGGTCGCCGCCGTCGAGGCCGACGCGAACACGAACCTCGGCCCCGTGACGACGGTCGGCACGGTGACGGGCAGGCTCGGCGCGCTCTGCGGCTGCGACCACGTGTCGACCCCGTTCCGCACGAGCACCGGTTGCTGGACGTACCGGTAGGTACGACCGGGCTGGACCGTGGAGTCGACGCACCCCACCGTCCCCGATGACGCAGTGGGAGCCGAAGCTCCCGTGCACACGGCCATGGTGGCACCGAGATCGTCGGTGCGCTGGACCCGGTACGTCACCGTCGCGGCGCCCGCCGCGGAGGGCGTCCACGTCAGCGCGACTCCTCCCGGCACGAGGGTTGGCGTCACCGCGCCTGCACTGGGCGGCGTGAACGCCGCCGCAGCCATCGAGGCGGTCCGAGGCGGGAGCGCGTCGAAGAATGCCGCAGCCGAACCCGCGACCACGGGGGTGGCGGCAGCGACGAGCGCCGCAACCGCCACCCCCGCCCACGCCCGTGCGCGGCACGCGGATGGGGTCAGCCCCAGGTGATCGTGCCGCACTGGCGACCCGCCACGCAGCCGAGGACCGGCTGGTTGGAGGATTGCGCCGCCCGGAACGTGAAGGTCACGGTCGCATCCCGACCCTGCATGGCGTTGGGCGCCGCGGTCGGCAGCAGGTAGTCGAGCTCGACGATCACCGTGTCGCCCGTGACTGCCGGCACGTCGGCGAGCAGAATGCCCTCGACCTCGGTGCCCACGGCGAGGGTTCGCGCCGTCCCCGCAGCGTCGCGATACGCCGTTCCGTCGAGGACGGTGACTCCCGCATCGGTTCGGAGCTTCAGCTGGATGCCGTCCGATCCACCCGTGAACAGGTTCGTCGCCGCGCCGTCCACGAGCACGTCGACGCCGAGCCATGCGTCGGCGCTTCCCGTGTACGCGAGTTCGATGCGGCACACCGGCCGGTCCGCCGAACCCGAGCCCCATCCCGTCGACGAGTCGCCGGGAACGAGGACCGGGACGGTGCAGGAACTCGTCGCCGAGCCGAGGCCGAGTTGGACGGTCCCCGACTCGAACGTGTTCGCGGCCGGGGTCTGGACGTCGGTGAACAGCGAGAAGGTACCGATCCCGGTTCCCGCCGCCGCGACGGCGAGCAGGGCCAGGACGGGCCACCGACGCCTCCCCCGCCTCCGTGCAGTCGATCGTGTGGTCATGTCATGCTCCCTTCCGTTGGTTGTTGGTGTCTCCCTTTCGGGACCTGTCGCCGGCGCGCGCCCCGCACGCCTCCGGCGAGAACCGCCGCGCCGCACGAAGCGCCGAGCGCGGCCAGCGCGAGGGGGCTCGACGCGGCCCTCGCCATGCGACCGAGCCCTGGGAAGCGCGCGACGACCTCGCCGACGATCCGGTCGTGTGCCACCGGAGTCGAGTCCGCCGCCCGGTTGGCATCGCCCTTCGTGACGTACCGCTCGCCGACGGGCGAGTCGACCACCGACACGACCCGGTGGGTCACGGTGCCGAACGTGCCTCCATCGACGTCGAACGTGATGACGTCGCCGACGTCGACGGACCCGCCGCCGGCACCGTGGAGGTCACGAACGAGGATTGCGTCGCCCACGCCGAGCGCCGGCTCCATCGACCCGGACTCCACCACGTAGACGTGGTACCCCAGCGCGGACAGCACGGCGCCGCGGATGCCCGGCAGCGCGAATGCCGCGACGAGCGCGAGAGCCGCGACCTGCGCCCACCGGCCACGGTCCGACCGGTGCCGGATTCGGCCCTCGCGTCGATCGTCCGCCACCGCCCGTGCCATGGCGACACGCAAGCGTGCGGAGGGTCAGACTCTCCGAACCCGGACTACCGAGATTGCACGATCATCGTCCCCTTGCCGCCGACGTGCGGGGACGGGTGGGGTTACCGGACGGACACGGACTGCGGCTTGCGGCGGTCGACCAGCAGCACCCAGACCTGGCCGGGATCGAACGCGAACGGCTGTCCGCCGACGAGGAATGCGGTCCCGGACCCGGCGGACGGGCGCGACCATGTGGCGTCGTAGCGCACTCCGTTGCGCAGGATGATCGCCGTGCCCTCTCCCACCGTCTTCACGAGCGGCGTCTTGCCGCCGAACCGGTCGCCGAAGCGCGACTCGCCCTGTTCCACGAACTGGATGACGACCGTCCGCGCGACGACGCCCTGCTTCGTGACCTTGTCCCGCTGGACGTAGCCGTCCACCTCGATGGCGAATCCGGAACTGGTCCAGCTGCCGCCGACGGTGGCGTTCGGCCAGCGCACGAGGAACGACCGCGCCGGCGAGCCGCCGGCCGGGACGGCCGCGTCGAAGAGGAATCCGATGTCCTCGACCGGCGAGAGGTTCCTGACGCTCGAGAGCATGCCGATCAGCTTGAGCATCTGGTTGTGCGGGACTTCCTTGCTCTTGTCGCGGTAGAAGTACCCCGACTTCTCGGACGGCGACAGGCTCGCGGCATTCGAGCGGCGGATGAGCCGGACCATCGCGTCGTTCGCGCCGCTGTAGACGAGACCCGGCCGCTCGAATTGCTCGAGGATCTCGAGGTCGGAGATTCGCGCACTGCGCACCGGGCCCACGACCTTCGGGATCCTCGAGTTGTACATCGCCGCCAGCCGGGTCACGCCCCACTCGACTTCCTCGACGTAGACGAGGTCGGCCTCGCGCAGGCCTGTGTGCGGGCGCGCCAGTCCGGTGTTGTCGAGCTTCACCATCACCACCGGACGTCCCGCGCCGCCCGGCAGCCCGGAGAGCGGGCTCGCGCCCGGGTCGCCCAGAGCGGTGCCACCACTCGAGACGGAGGCCGCCACCACGAGGGCCGCAGAGATGACGAAGAGTGTGGTACGACGCGCCATGACGGACACCTTTCAATCAGCAGTCGAAGACTACACCACGCACGATCGGACAGACGCGATCCCGCAACTGCGTTACTGCGCAAGGAGCGCCGTAAGCACCGCTCGCCACCCGGACGTGAGGGTCAAGCTTCCGCGGGGATTGAGGTGCGCGGAGTCAACGTACAGCAACACACCGGTGCTCGACTCAGCGCACACATCTGGATTCCCGCACACAAGGAGCCGAGGGTCGAACACCGTCACCCCGGGCTCGTAAGTGAACTCCGCGAACAGCCTCTCGGCAACAAGTCGCCGCTCCGCAACGATCTCGCTGAGCCCCAGCTCCTCGGGCGTCGCCCTGTCGGGGAACGCACGTTCAAAGAGCGTTCGCTCGACAAGGACGCCCGGCGGTGGGGAAATCATCAGCACCACCCTTCTCCCTTCCCGGACGTATCGCCGTACCTCGATCCTGAGGCTGTCCACCATGGCGTCGACCTGTGCTCGTATCGTCCGCGGAATCCGCCCGGTCTTGGTCGGAATGCGCCGGTCATCCTGGAGCGAGGGAATGTCGTCCGGATCCTGGACGATGTAGAAGTTCGCAATCACGACGATTGCCGGGTCCACCAATGCGACGAGCTCGCGGTAGCGATCCTGCACTGGGGCGCACCGATCGACGCGCCCACGGGGGGAATCGGCGAGCACCGGGCACGCCGATCCTCCGAATCCGACCGCTCGAACACCAATCTGTCGTGCAGCCTCGAGGAGTCCCTCGCTTGCAGCCAGCGACTGCGAATCGCCAATCAAGACGATCTTGGCTGCTCCCGCGGAAATGCCGTTGGAGCAGCCGTTGCGAACGAGCGCCATCGCCTCGAATTGATCCTCGAGGCGGTCGAGGTAGCACGAACCCTCCATGGTGCCGCTTCGCCGAGCGAGTTCAAATTCGCCGCCGAAGAACTGGGTCTCGTCGATGAATGACGTGGCGACGCCGTCACGAAGCCCGTACCCATTGCGAGCGCCCACGTCAACCGCTGTCGCCCCCGCGAGGACCACGAGCGCCGATCCGGCAAGGAGGGCGATCGACCGTCGGCCGCCGAGGATGGCAGAGTTCCGGAACGGCTGCTCGATGAACCGATAGGTGACTGCCGAGACGACCAACGATGCAATACAAGCCAACGTACGGACGTGGTCGACCGCGGGAAACGCGATCGCCGCGAAGACCATCGCGGGCCAGTGCCAGAGATACCAGCCGTACGAGATGTCGCCCAGCCACGTGAGTGGACGGATCGACAGCGCGCGACGTACCGCACCGTGCGCACCGCCACCAAAGATGACCGCGACCGTGCCGAGCACGGGCACCGCCGTGATCGCCCCCGGAAACGGCTCGACTCCCCCGATCGACACGAAGGTCCATGCCAGAGCCGCGAGACCGATCGCGCCAAGTGCGTCTGCCATCCGTCGAGGGACGGCGCGAATACCGGACATCGCGAACGCGAGCACAATGCCGGCGCAGAACTCCCACATCCGCGCGGGCATGCCGAAGAAGGACCACCGGATCCAGTCCGACCGCGACGGATCGGCGACGAGCACGAGGCAATAGACGAACGACGCGGCTCCGATGAGCGAAAATGCCGCGGTCAGCCAACGCACCACGGCGCGCGAACCGCTGCGGAACGCCAGGGTGGCCACCAGCGCCACCACGACAGGAAACACGACGTAGAACTGTTCCTCCACCGCGAGCGACCAAAGATGACGGAATGGATTGCCGACGAGCTTCTGGTACGTGTCGTCGAGGTACATCTGGATGTTGGCCGAGAAGAACGTCGACCACCGCGCGGTCGCCGCTGCCTGCTGCTGCTCGCCAAACGGGTCGAGGAACCACACCGATGCGCCGAGAGTGGCGAGGTTGACGACGGTGAGTATCGGGACGAGCCGCCTGATGCGCCGCGCAAAGAAGCGGCCGAGCGAGATCCGTCCCTCCGCGGCGAGTTCTCCGAGCATCATCCGCGCGACGACGAACCCGGAGATCACGAAGAAGACGTCGACCCCGGCGAAGCCACCAGCGGCACCGATCTCGGCGTGGTACAGCACCACGGCCAAGACCGCCACGCCACGGAGACCCTGGACGTCGGGGCGGAATGTCGGGAGGTTCCGCGTCAGATCCGACATCGGCACGACCGAGATTCTGCCAAGCCCGTGCAGGCCAGCAACAACTTCACACGTGGGCACCCCACGGAAGCTCAGCCGATCAGCGCCAGACCAGCCGCTTCCCCGCCTTGCGGCACGTGAGCGTCCGCTTGCCGACCGTCGCCCGCTGACCCGCCGACGTGCAGGCCGCTCCGGCCCGGACCGTCGCGCTCGCTCCACAACCGGCCCCACAGGCCTTCCCGGGGGAGTTGAGCGAGACCCCGGGGCTCTCTGCCGTGGTCGCTCCGAGCGGACCGGCGGCCAGCACCTCGGAGAACGCACCGAGCCCCGACAGACCGGTCGCCGACACCGCGCGCCTGATCGAGACGGTCGACGAGCCGAACCCGCCGAAGTTCACGAACGACATGACCGTGCCGTCCGGGGCGAGGATGCCGGACGGCACCCCGCCCTGGTCCCGCGAGACCACGGACTGCGTCGCCGGCGAGTACGGCCCGAGCAGCGTCGGCGCGGTGAAGGCCAGGACGTTCGAGCCGACCGACACGTAGAGCACCCATGTCGAGCCGTTCCAGAAGATGTCGGGGTCGGTCGGCTCACCCTGCACCTGGAGCGCGGCGCGCTCGATGGTCAGGGCGTCGGCCGCCCACTCGAACGCCGTCCCGTCGCTGCCGGCCTTCTCCACCGCAAGGTGGACCCGGTACTGCGAAGCACCCGGACTGATCTCGCTCATCGGCGGCACGTAGACGATCACCAGGCGGCCGTCGTCCAGCTGGCCGGCGAATGAGACGTCGCGCGGCATCGCGTTCGACCCGTCCGCGCGCTTCGTCGAGACGCGGTGGGCGGTCACCCGTCCGGTGCGCAGGTCGATCTTCGACATGCCGGTTCCGACGACGTACACCGTGTCGCCGCGACGGAAGACATCGGGCACGGAGCCCGAGTACGGCTGCCAGCCGGCCACCTCAGTCCAGGATGCGCCGTCCGAGGATTGTGCGAGCCGGATCATGTGGTTGCGTGGCGTGCTGCAGTCGGTCACGCACGTATGGAACGCCATCAACAGCGGGGCCGTGGGCGGCGCGACCGTGAATCCGCCGTGACCCGGTGCCTCGGGATCGGTGAACATCCGCGGTGCGCCGGGCTGTGCCCCGGCGACCGATGGAAGGGCAGCGAGGAGGGCGGCGACGGCGACGACCGAGAGGATGCGAGTGCGCATGGAGCGAGACGCTACTCGCCCCGGCGCTCAGCCCCGGCGATGGAGGGCGATGGCCTCGCTGACGAGGAGCGGACGGTCCCAGATCTCGAGCGACGTCACCGGACCGTCGGGAATCCGGAGCTCCGCACCGCCGACTTCCCCGAGGTCTGCGGGCACGGAGACCCATCCCTGCTCGCGCAGCTCGCCACCGTCGTCGAGACGCCCGTCCACCACGGCGCACGCCACCCTTGGCCCGCCATCGAAGACGACGGTCACCGAGTGTCCGCTGCCGTCCCACCCGCCGCCGCGCACGAGACCCGTCGTCGAGACGGAGCACCCCGTGCCGAAGCCGTCGGACACGACGAATTCGATCTCGCCGTCCTGCAGGACGTGCAACATCCATCCCTTGGTGATGGTGCGGTCGGTCGGTTCCTCTCCGAGCGCCGCAGTCACCGTGCTCAGCGCGCTGGCGAGCACCGTGCCCGGCCCCGGAGCGCCATCTGATCGGATGCGGACGGCGAGCGAGAATCCACCTCGCGCGCGGAGGTCCGGTAGCACCGGTGCGCGGAGCGCTCCGGCACCGTGAACCGACGCCACGGGTGCGTCGGACGGCGCGCCGGCGAGGACGCGCTGCCGCCGAAGGAACGACACCAACCGCGGATCGATCTCGTGGCAGCGAACCGCGAGCTTGTTCGACTCGACGACGACCAACGTGCCGTCCTCGAGCTCGGCGAAGTCGGGGTAGCCGGGACCGTCGACGATCGCCCAGTCGGGGTTCCATCCGGGGCGGTCCTCGAAACCCGTGCCGTCCCACCACAACGCGATCTCCGGTTG
>JAGWXX010000024.1 GCA_018969685.1 Acidobacteriota bacterium
CGAATCTACCAGTGCCCATCGTTACGATCGGCGCGTGGTCACCGTGCTCGCTGGAGGCGTCGGTGCGGCGCGCTTCCTCCGCGGGCTCGCAATGGCGACCGACCCTGCGTCGATCCTGGCGGTCGTCAACACCGGCGACGACGCGGTGCTGCACGGCCTGCACGTCTCGCCGGACATCGACACCGTCGTCTACACGCTGGCTTCCGCGATCGACCGGGACCGCGGCTGGGGGTTGTCGGACGAGTCGTGGCGCGCCATGGAGGCGCTCGCCCGGTACGCCGACGCACGGCCGGCGGGCTCGGCGGCCGGCGGCACGTGGTTCAACCTCGGCGACCGGGACCTCGCGACGCACCTCTACCGCACCGGCCGACTCGCCGAGGGCGCGCGCCTGCGCGACGTGACCGACGAGATCCGCCGTGCATGGGGCGTGGGCGTGGCAGTGGTGCCGATGTCGGACGATCCCGTCAGGACGATGGTGACCGTCGACGAGGACGTCGACGGCGCAGCCGCGGGCGACGAGATCGCGTTCCAGGACTACTTCGTCCGGCTGCGACACGCGCCGCGCGTGCGGGCCGTGCGCTTCGACGGCGCCGGGTCGGCCGCGCCGGCGTTCCTCGACGCGCTGGACGGACCCGTGGTGATCGCGCCGTCGAACCCCATCGTGTCGATCGGCCCGATCCGTGCCCTGCCCGGCGTCGATGCCGCCCTCGCCGCGAGCCGCGACCGCACCGTGGCGATCTCGCCCATCGTTGCGGGCGCCGCGCTGAAGGGTCCGGCCGACCGCATGCTCGCCGAGCTCGGGCACGAACCGAGCGTCGTCGGCGTCGCCCGCGCCTACGCGCCGATCTGCGGGCACCTGGTGATCGACCGTCGCGACGAGGCGCTCGCCGCCGCGGTGGAGGCCGAGGGCGTGCGCTGCACCGTCACCGACACCGTGATGTCGACGCCGGACGTGGCCGCGGCGCTCGGCGCGACCGTGCTGGAGGCGCTGCGGTGAGCCGCATCACCGCGTGGGGCGTGACCGGCATCGGCGAGGTGCGGCCCGGCGACCAGGTCGGCGAGCTCGTGGCTGCCGCCTGCGCGGCGGAGCCCAACGGCCCGCTCGCGGACCATGACGTCGTCGTCGTGACGCAGAAGATCGTCTCGAAGGCCGAGGGCCGCCTGGTGGAGGTCGACCCGGACGACCCCGTCTCGCACAAGCGCATCGTCGAGGACGAGGCGGTGCGCGTGCTGCGGCGCAGGGGCGACCTGATCGTCACCGAGACGAGGCACGGCTTCGTCTGCGCCAACAGCGGCGTCGACCTGTCGAACGTCGAGCGCGGCTGGGCCGCGCTGCTGCCCGTGGACGCCGACCGCTCGGCCCGCCGCATCCGCGACATCGTCGCGGCACGGCTGGGCGCCAGGGTCGGCGTCGTCATCAGCGACACCTTCGGGCGCGCGTGGCGCCTCGGACTCACCGACGTCGCCATCGGCGTGGCGGGCGTCGCCGGCGTGGTCGACCTGCGCGGCACGCCCGATGCGCTCGGACGGACGATGCACGTCACCGAGGTGTGCGTCGCCGACGAGCTCGCGTCGACGGCCGAGCTCGTCATGGGCAAGGCGAGCGGCATCCCCGTCGCGATCGTCCGCGGCGCGCCCGTCGAGTGGTTCCGCGAGTCGTCGATCGCCGAGATCATCAGGCCCGCGCAGGAGGACCTCTTTCGCTGACGCACTCCGCCGCTGACGCCCTACGTGCGTCAGCCCTCGTCAGGCTCGGTCTCCGGCTCCGCACCGTCGGGGCGGCTCGTGCGGCCGCGCACGGCGCGCAGGCCCTCGCGCAGCGACGTCCATGGCGCCCACCCCAGCTGGATGCGCGCGCGGACCGGTGACACCGCGACGCGCCGCAGGTCGCCGTCGCGCGGCTCGGTGCGGCGCGCGCGCTGTCCGCTCCCTGCGGCGACGAGCTTCCACAGCTCCTCCACCGTGGTCTGCACGCCCGTCCCGACGTTGATGGCGAGCCCGCCGCCCTTGGTGCGCGCCCGTGCGAGCGCGTCCACCGCGTCGTCCACGAAGAGGAAGTCGCGCGTCTGCTTGCCCGAGCCGTGGATCTCCGCGTCCTCGTGGTCGGCAACCGCCGCCGCGAACGTGGCGACCACGCCGTGGCCGGCGCGCTGGCGCGGCCCGTACACGTTGGTCGTCGCGAGCACGCTGAACTCGAGCGCGTGCTCGCGGCGGTAGACGCCGAGCAGCTCGACGAGCGACCGTGCCACCACGTGGCGCAGGTCGCGCGGCTCGGACTCCGCCCCCTCCTTGGCCGGCAGCAGGCGCGGCTCGAGGTCGCCGTAGAGCGCGCCGGCCGGGATGCACGCGACGACCTTGGCGACGCCGGCCGCGCGCGCCGCGTCGAGCACCGCGTGCAGCACGCCGATCGACGCGAGCGTGCGGGGGCCGCTGCGGTCGCCGGGCGGAAGGAGCGCGAGGTGGTAGATCGTCTCCGGCCGCCGGCGCGCCACGAGCGCCGCGAAGTCGGCTCCCGCCACGTCGAGCGTGTGGAACTTGAGCGTGCCGCCGATGGTGCGCGCCGTCGCGAGGTTGCCGAGCGATCCCGTCGACAGGTCGTCGACCGCGTCGACCGGCAGGCCGTCGTGCAGCAGCCGCTCGACGAGGTGCGAACCGAGGAATCCCGCGGCGCCGCACACCATCACCGGGCGCGGCTCGCCGCTCATGTCCGGGGGATCCGCGCGCCCTCGAGCACCTCGCCCTCGGCCACCGCGCCGTCGGCGCCGATGACGCAGCCGTCGATCCTCGCCCGCGCCGCGACTCGGCCCATCACCACGGAGCCCGACACCGTGCAGCCCTCCCCGACGGACGCCCCGGGCAGGAGCACCGACCGGCGCACCACCGCACCCGCACCCACCGTCGCCCCGTCGCCCACGATCGAGTCCGTCACCACCGCCGACGGATGGCACCGCGCACCCGCGTGCACCGCCGGCACCGACGCGTCGTGCGACGCGACCGTGAGGTTCGCCTCGATGAACGTGTCCGGACGCCCGGCGTCGACCCAGTAGTCGTCGGTCGCCATCGCGTAGAGCCCCCCGTCGGCGACGATGCCGGGAAACACCGCGCGCTCGATCGACAACGGCGCGTCGCCGGGCATCCGTTGGAGGCACGACGGCTCCATCACGTACGTGCCGGCGCTTGCGTGCCTGCTGTCGGTCGCGCCGGGCGCGGGCTTCTCGACGAAGCGCAGGACGCGGCCGTCGGGCGCCGTCTCGACGATGCCGTACTGGCTGGGGTCGTCCACCGGCACGAGGGAGATCGTCGCCTCGGCCCCGCTGCGGCGGTGGAACGCCACGAGCGACGCGACGTCGAGCCCCGTGAGGATGTCGCCGTTGGCCACGACGAAGGTCCCCGTCACGCCCGCGGTCCGCGCCGCGAATCCGATCGCACCCGCCGTGTCGAGCGGCGAATCCTCCACCGCGTAGCGCAGGCGGACCGATCCGCACCGGTCGCCGGGAAAGGCGTCGAGGAACGGCTGGGGATTGAAGCCGAGCGCGAGGACCGCGTCGGTCACGCCGCCCGCCGCGAGCGATGCGAGCAGCCGCTCGAGCATCGGCCGGTGCGCGACGGGCAGCAACGGCTTGGGCACCGTGAGCGTGAGCGGCCGGAGCCGGGTACCGAAGCCCCCGACCAGCACGACGGCGTGCACCGGCGCGGCCTACCCCTGTCGGAGGAGCTCGATGCGGTCGACCGACGGCGGCTTCAGCCCGGCCGTCTCCACGTCGTCCGGCACGAAGGCGAGCACGATGGCGAGGTTGTCGTCGAGACGGACGCCGTCGAGGCTCGCGATCGACACCGAACCCTCGGTGCCGTCGGCGCCGAGGTCGCGCCACACGGTCACGCTCAGCGACGCGGGCTCGTCCCCGCACGTCGTCTCGGCCTCGGTGAGCGGCTTGCCCTCGTTCACGGGCTGGCCGTTGACGGTGGCGCCGGCGGGCAGCGTCAGCGCGTCGTCGGTCACGTCGACGCCGAGCTGCTCGAGCAGCGTGCCCAGCCGCGAGCGGCGCTCGCCGGCGAGCACGACCGGCTTCCACGACAGCACGCCGTCCTCGACGACGGTCACTGCACCGTCCTCGGACGTCCCCGTCGCGGGCAGGCCCGACACGAAGCCGTCGCAGACGTAGACGCCCAGCGACGTGTAGTACGACTCGTCGGCCGCTGCGGCCGTGTCGACCGGTGCCTCGCTCTGGCGCGCGTACGCCACGAGGATCGTGCCGACGATGCACACGCCGAGCACGATGGACGGGAAGACCGTGCCGCCCTGGAATCGGACCTTCTTGCCCTTGCCCTTCTGGGCGAGGCGGGAGAGCTTGTGTGCGGAGGATGAGCGTGCCACGGCTCGGTCAGGCTATCCGTCGCCCCGCAGGATCGCCTCGTACCGCTCGGCGACGCCCGCCGGTGACGCGTGCGCCTCCACCCACTGGCGCGCCGAGCGACCCATCCGCGCGCGGCCCTCGGGATCCGCGAGCAGACGGGCGACCGCCTCGATGAAGCTCGCCTCGTCGTCCGGCGGGACGCAGATCCCGCTTCCGCTCGCCTCGACCATCCGGGGGATCTCCGTCCCCGGATCGACGGCCGCCACGAGGGGCCGGCCCGCTGCGAGGATCGAATACGTCTTGGAGGGCACGCTCACCCGGCCGAGGCCTGCGCGCAGCGGCACGACGTGCACGTCCGCCGACGCGAGCACCTCCGCCAGCCGCTCGACGGGCTGGTAGCCGACGAACCGGACGTTGGGCAGGTGCGCCGCCTCGCGCTCCAGCGCCGCGCGCGCCGAGCCGTCGCCGTTGACGACGAAGCACGCCGACGGCAGTGCCGCGGCGGCGGCCAGCACCAGGCCGAGCGACTGCGAGTAGCCCACGTTGCCCGCGTACATGACGACCGGCGCACCGCCGGCGGCCAGCCCGCGCCGGTACGGCGTGTCGGGATCCATCGGCGCGATCGCCGCGGTGTCGACGAAGTTCGGCACGACGCGCAGGTGCGACGTCCGTCCGGGCACCTTCGCCGCGACGTTGTCGCGCAGGTCGTCGGAGAGCAGCACGACGTCGTCGCTCCGGCGGTACGTCGCGCGCTCGAGCGCGCGCGCCGCGGCGATCACCGCGCGGTTGGAGATCGCGCCCGTCTCGACCGCCGCGTCGGGAAAGACGTCCTGCACGTTGAACGTGCTGCGTCCGCCGCGCAATCGCGCGGCCGCCCATCCCGTGAGGCCGAGCGTGAGCGGCGGAGACATCGACAGCACGGCGTCGACGCGGCGGGGGCGTCCGCCGGCGCGCAGTGCGAGGACGCCGACGAGCGCGCTGAACGCGAGGAACCCGAGCGCGCGGCGCAGCAGGTTCGACTTCGACCGGCCGCCCATCGGGTGCACGCGCGTCACCGAGCCCCATGCCGTGCGCTCGGTGCGCCACGGACGTCCGTCCCAGCCGTCCTCCACCGCGTGCGTCCGGTACCACGGCAGCGCGGTGACCACGTGGAGTTCGTGGCCGCGGGCCGCCAGCTCCCCGACGATCCGCGTCATCACCACGCCGGTCGGCGCCGTGTCGGGGGCGAAGTGCGGGCACAGCACCACGATGCGCAGCGCGCGGCCGCCGCTCACGGCCGCACCCCCAGCACGGACTCGTACGCGACGACGAGGTCCGCCGCCGATGCGCGCGACGTGAACTCCGCGGCGCGCCGGCGGCCCCTGGCGACGAGGTCGCCGCGGTGCGCGCGCACCTCGTCGAGCGCGCCCGCCCACGACGCCGTGCGCAGCGGCAGCACGAGCCCCGCACCGCCGACGACCTCGGGCACCGCCGCACAGTCGCCCGCCACCACCGGCACGCCGAGCGCCATCGCCTCGATCAGCGGCGCGCCGAACCCCTCGTAGCGGCTGGGGAACACCAGTGCGTCGGCCATCAGCAGCAGCCCGTCGCGGTCGTCGTCGCCGACGCGACCCGTCCTGCGCACGCGGCCCGCGACGCCGAGCGCCGCCGCGCGCGCCGCGACCTCGTCCTCCGCGCGCCCCGCCGCCCCCGCGAGCACGAGCACCACGTCGCGCCACGGACCGGCGAGCAGCTCGAGCAGGAACGAATGGTTCTTGTGCGGGTGCGTGACCGCGGGGTACACGACGACGGGACCGTCGCCGAGGCCGAAGCGCCGGCGCAACTCGGGCGCCGGCGTCGGCGAGCCGCCCAGCCGCGGCTCGACGCCGTGCCGCACCACGTGCACCGTGCCGCGCGGCCCGCCGTCGATGCGCGACAGCGTCCTGCGGACGAAGTCGCTCGGCACTGCGACGGCCGTCGCGCGGCGCAGCGACGCGGGCACCCGGCTGCGCAACCAGCGCAGCTTCACCGCGCCGAAGTACTCCGGGTAGTCGAGGTACTGCACGTCGTGCACGGTCAGCAGCGTCGCGCCCGGCACCACGGACGGCAGCGTGCCGCCGCCGTGGTGCACGAACCGGTGCCGCCGCGTGCGCGGCGCGAGCCACGCGCTCTCCAGCGCGACGCGCAGCGCACGGGACCGTCCGTCCGTCGGAGCCTCCACCGTGCGGACGGCCGCGGCGACGTCGGGGTGGGCCGCGGCGAATCCGCGCGGCGCATACACCGTGAGGTCGTACGGCGCGCCGATCTCGGCGAGGCCGAGCACCTGGCGCACGAGGTACTGCTCGCTCCCGCCGACGCCGCCCGGCACGCACCACGTGAGGTTCACGCCGACCGACGGCCGCATCATCCGGCGACCTCGTCGTAGGCCTCGGCGGTCAAGGCTGCGGCACGCTGCCACGTCATCTCGGCCGCGCGCGCGAGCCCGAGCCCCCGCAGCGACGCGGCGTCCCGCAGCGCCCGGTCGACGCCGTCGAGGATCGACGCCTCGTCCGTCGGGTCGACCAGCACCGCCGCGCCACCGGCGACCTCCTCCGTCGACACGCCGGCGCTCGTCACGACCGGCGCGCCCTGCCCCATCGCCTCGAGCACCGGAAGCCCGAATCCCTCCCACAGCGAGGGATAGACGAATGCCGATGCCCCGCGGTACAGCGCCGGCAGCAGGCCGTCGTCGACGCGGCCCAGCCACAGCACGCGCGCACCGGAGCCCGCATCCGGCTGGCCGTCGCCCCATCCCTGCGCCCCTGCGACGACGAGCGGCGGCAGGTCGGGGCGGCGTGCGAGCGCTGCGACCAGACGGCCGAGGTTCTTGCGCGGCTCGACCGTGCCGACGAACAGCAGGTACTCCGACGGCAGTCCGAGGCGCGCCCTCGCGTGCTCCACGCCGCCGTCGGCGACGGATGCCGGTCGCACGCCGAGCGGCACGAGGCGCAGCCGCGACGACGGGATCCCCGCGGCGGCGCAGTCGGCGAGCGTGGCGGACGACGAGCACAGCACCAGCGCCGCGCGGCGGCGCACCGCGGCGAGGCTGCGCCGGAACACGTCGTTCCCCCTGCGCGTGAAGAACTCCGGGTGGCGGAGGAACGCGAGGTCGTGCACGGTCGCCACCATCGGGCGCGACGTCGCGAACGGGATGATCGTCGTGCAGTGCACCGCGCCGCACCCGGGCCACGCGCGCTCGACGCGCGGCTGGCGCAGGCGGAGCATCGACTCGTAGAGCAGCGCCCCGCGACCGGGAAGGCCCGCGACGTCGATCGACAGGTCGAGGTCCACCGCCGGATCGTCGCCGTGGCGGCCCGAGACGCCGAGCAGCTGCACGTCGGGACGGACGTCGGGCATCGCGCGCGCGACCTCGATCGCCGCCACGGCGGTGCCGCCGGGCACGCGGTGCCAACACTGCTCGAGCGTGTAGGCCACCCGCACGCGACCCATTGTGCCAACTCGGTATCGTCGGGGCATGCGGTCGCCCGGGTCGTACTGGAGCGGCCGCACCGTGGTGGTCACCGGCGGCAACGGCTTCCTCGGCCGCAAGGTCGTGCAGCGCCTCCGCGACGCGGGCGCCACCGTCGTCGCGCCGCGGCGCACCGAGGCCGACCTCACCCGCACCGGGGCCGCGCACGAGCTCCTCCACGGCACGAAGCCGACGCACGTGTTCCACCTCGCGGCCCGCGTCGGCGGCATCGGCTACAACCAGGTCGCGCCCGCGCAGTTGTACCTCGACAACCTGCTGATGGGAACGCACACCATCGAGGCCGCCCGGTCGGCCGGGGTGGACAAGACCGTCATCCTCGGCACCGTGTGCTCGTACCCGAAGTTCACGCCGGTGCCGTTCCGCGAGGAGTCGCTGTGGGACGGCTACCCCGAGGAGACCAACGCCCCCTACGGCGTCGCGAAGAAGGCGCTGCTCGTGCACGCCCAGGTGAACGCCGCGCAGTACGGCCAGCGGTTCGCCTTCGTGATCCCCACCAACCTCTACGGACCGGGGGACAAGTTCCACGAGTCCGTGTCGCACGTCATCCCCGCGCTGATCAAGAAGTGCACCGAGGCGCGCGAGCGCGGCGACGCGGCGGTGTCGGTGTGGGGGACGGGCACGGCGAGCCGCGACTACCTCTTCGCCGACGACGCCGCGGCGGGCATCGTGCGCGCAGGCGAGGTCGACACCGGCGCCGAGCCGCTCAACCTCGGCAACAACCGCGAGGTGACGATCCGCGAGACCGCCGAGACGATCGCCCGGGCGACGGGCTTCGCGGGCGAGCTCGCGTGGGATCCGAGCAAGCCCGACGGCCAGCCGCGCCGGCGCGTGGACGCGGCGCGCGCGGAACGGCTCCTGGGCTGGCGCGCCACCACGCCGTTCGACGAGGGCATTCGCGCCACCGTCGAGTGGTACCTGGCGAACCGCGCCGAGGCCGAGGCGCCGCCGGCCTGACCACGTGAGCGTCCCTCCCCCGCCGCCACCTCCACCGCCGCGCCGCGCGTCGCGCCCGGCCGCTCGCCGCCGTCCGCCCAACGGCACCCCGGTTGCGGGCGCGCTGATCGGCCTCAACCTCGCGATCTCCCTCCTCGATGCGGTGCGGTCGTTCGACTCGGGCCTGCTGGCGGAGCAGGTCAGCGACGTCCAGTCGCGCATGGTGATCGCGCAGCAATTCCTCGACGACGGCGAATGGTGGCGGCTCGTGACCGCGGGTTTCGTCCACTTCGGGATGCTGCACGTCGCGATGAACATGCTGCTGCTCTTCCAGCTGGGCCGGATGCTCGAGCCGGCGCTCGGGTCGGCGCGGTTCGGCCTGCTCTACGCCGCCTCGCTGCTCGGCGGATCGGCCGGAGCGGTGCTCGTGTCGCCGGATGCGTTGACGGGCGGAGCCTCTGGTGCGGTGTTCGGACTGATGGCCGCGGCCGTGGTGGGCGTGCGCGGACGGGGCGGCAACCCGTTCGCCACCGGACTCGGCGCGACGTTCGCGGTGAACATCGCCCTCACCCTGGCAATTCCCGGCATCTCGATCGGCGGGCACTTCGGCGGCGCGATCGCAGGCGCCGTGTCGGGTGCCGCGCTGCTCCCGCCGCCGCGTTGGCGGCTGCCGCAGTGGGTGCAGGTCGCCGTGCCGGTGGCCGTCGGTGCGGCCTGCGTGCTGCTCGCTCTGTCGCGCTAGCGACAAGGAGCAGCCTGGCTGCGTCGCTGTCGCGCGAGCGCAGCGGCCGTCAGTGGCAGGCGCAGTGGCCGCCGCACCCGCCGGACGGACGGGCCGCCGGTGCGGGAGCGGACGCCGACGACGATCCGTTGCCGCCCACCGAGGCGAACACGCTCAGCAACCGCACCGCGCCGGCATGGCCGTCGGGGCACGTCGCGGGCTCGTTGGCCCCGGACATCGGACGGCGCTCCTCGAAGCGCGCGTCGCAGGTGGTGCAGCGGAACTCGTAGACGGGCACGGCAATAGCCTACGCAACGTGCCGAGCCCGATGCCCTCCGCTGCGCCCACGACCGCGCGCCCCGACACCGAGCGGGTGCCGCAGACCGGCGAGCCCGCGGCCGCGCACATCGTGAAGGTGGGGCCCGGCGAGGACGCCGCCGCCAAGGTGCTGGAGGCCCGCATCAACGGCACCCCGCTCGAGGCGCTGTGCGGGCACGTGTGGGTGCCGTCGCGCGACCCGAAGCAGCTGCCGCTGTGCGACACCTGCAAGGACATCTACGAGACGTACCGCGCGTTCAACGACGGCCTCCACGAGCGGCCGTCGGAGTAGCGGCTAGCGGAAGTTGCGCGCCGGGGTGCGCGCCACGACCGGCAGCGGCGCGAGGTGCTCGGCCACCACGTTGACCACGTCACCGTCGCCCACCTCCAGCCGGCCCCGCACCACCAGCGCACCCGCGCCGCGCGCCGCGCCGCGGTAGCGCGTCCAGCACCCCGCCGAGCAGACGACGTTGACCATCCCGGTCTCGTCCTCGAGGTTGATGAACGTCGTGCCGCGCGCGGTCATGGGGCGCTGGCGGTGCGTGACGGTGCCCGCCACCAGCACGCGCCCGTTGCCGGCCGCGGCGTGGCCGACGAGGTCGCGCGCGACCACGACGCCGAGGCGCGCGAGCTCGGCGCGCAGGAACTCGGTCGGGTGGCCGTTCGGCGCGATGCCGGTGGCCCACAGGTCGGCCACCGTCTCCTCCACCGGCGACATGCCGGGCAGCCGGGGCGCGGCGGCGGACGCGGCGAGACCCGCCAGCCGGTCGGGGCGCGACTCGATCACCGCGCCGGCGCTCCACAGCGCGCCGCGGCGGTCCTGGCCGAAGCACGATGCGAACGCGCCGGCCGTCGCCAGCGCCTCGAGCTGCGGCAGCTGCAGGCGCGGCACCCGGCGCACCAGGTCCTCCATCGACGAGTAGGGCCGGCCGTCCTCGATCTCGCGCGCGAGGTCGCCGCCGATGCCGCGCACCGACGACAGGCCGATGCGCACCGCGAGCCCGCCCGACGACCCCTCGTCGGGCTCCAGCCACGCGCCCGCGCGCGACGCGTTGACGTCGACCGTGCGCACCGCGACGCCGTGCCGGCGCGCGTCCTGCACCAGCGAGTGCGGCGACCAGAACCCCATCGGCTGCGAGTCGAGCAGCGCCGCGCAGAACGCCGCCGGCTCGTGCAGCTTGATCCACGCCGATGCGTAGACGAGGTACGCGAAGCTCACCGAGTGGCTCTCGGGGAAGCCGTAGTTGGCGAAGGCCTCCATCTTCTCGAAGATGCGGTCGGCGACCTCCCCGGCGATGCCCCGCTCCGCCATCCCCGCGTACAGGCGCTCGCGCAGCTGCAGCATCCTCGCGCGCGACCGCTTCGACCCCATCGCCTGGCGCAGCTGGTCGGCCTCGGCCGGCGTGAAGCCCGCGACGTCGATCGCCATCTGCATCAACTGCTCCTGGAAGAGCGGCACGCCGAGCGTCTTGCCGAGGCTGCGCTCGAGCAGCGGGTGCAGGTAGGTGACGGGCTCCAGGCCGTTGCGGCGGCGGATGTAGGGGTGCACCGAGCCGCCCTGGATGGGCCCGGGGCGGATGAGCGCCACCTCCACCACGAGGTCCGAGAAGCGGCGCGGCTTCAGGCGCGGCAGCGTCGCCATCTGCGCGCGCGACTCGACCTGGAAGACGCCGACGGTGTCGGCGCGGCACAGCATCGCGTACACCTCGTCCTCCTGCGGGATCGCAGCGAGGTCGATGCGCACCCCGCGGTGCGCGGCCACGAGGTCGACCGCGCGGTGCAGCGCAGAGAGCATGCCCAGGCCGAGCAGGTCGAACTTGACGAGCCCCGCCGCGGCGCAATCGTCCTTGTCCCACTGCAGCACGCTGCGGCCCTCCATGCGCGCCCACTCGACCGGGCACACCTCGGTGACCGGCCGGTCGCACATGACCATGCCGCCGGAGTGGATGCCGAGGTGGCGCGGCGCGTGCTGCACCTCGAGCGCCAGACCGAGCACCGCCGGCGGGACGCCCGCACCCGTCGCCGCGCGGTCGAGCGGGCCCCACGCCTCGACCTGCTTGCTCCACGCGTCCTGCTGGCCCGGCGAGTATCCGAGCGCGCGCGCCATGTCGCGCACGGCCGAGCGCGCGCGGTACGTGACGACGTTCGCGACCTGCGCGGCGTGCCGGCGGCCGTGGCGGCGGTAGACGTAGGCGATCACCTCGTCGCGCCGGCCGCTCTCGATGTCGACGTCGATGTCGGGCGGGCCGTCGCGCTCGGGCGAGAGGAAGCGCTCGAAGAGCAGGCCGAGCGACACCGCGTCGGCCTTGGTGATGCCGAGCGCGTAGCAGACCGCGCTGTTGGCCGCACTGCCACGGCCCTGGCAGTAGATGTCGCTGCGCTCGCAGAACTGCACGATGTCCCACACCACGAGGAAGTAGCCCGCGAACCCGAGCGCGCCGATCACCGCCAGCTCGTGGTCGATCGTGCGCCACGCGCGCGCCCGCAGCGAGAGGTCCTCGTCCGCCGCGACCGGGCGCGGGCCGTAGCGCCGCTGCGCGCCCTCCTCGGCGAGCCGGCGCAGGTACGACGCCTCGTCGAGCCCGTCGGGGCACGGGAACGGCGGCAGGCTCGGTGCGACGAGGCGCAGGTCGAACGCCGCGTCGCGCGCCACGTCGGCCGCGCGCGCCACCGTGCCGGGGAAGCGCGCGAAGCGGCGCTCCTGCTCGGCCCCGCTGCGCAGGCAGGCGGTGGCCGCCGGCGGCAGCTCGGGGTCGAGCAGGTCGAGGCTGGTGCGCCGCCGCACCGCCGCGACCGCCGTGGCCAGCGGGTGCTGCGCCACCGTCGCGTACGACACGTCGTTCGTCGCGACGCACTCGGTGCCCGCCCGGTCGGCGAGGCGCGCGAGCGCGTCGTTGCGCACGCCGTCGAGCGGATCGCCGTGGTCCCACAGCTCGACCAGCACGCGGTCGCGGCCGAACGCATCGACGAGGTGCGCGAGCCTGCGCGCGGCGGCGGCGGGACCCCCGAGCGCGAGTGCGCGCGGCACCGCGCCCGACGACGCACCGGTGAGCACCCACCAGTCGCCGCGTCCCTGCCCGGCGAGGGCGTCGACCGAGAACGACGGCGCACCCTTCGCGCCGGCCAGCTGGCCCTCGCTGACCGCCGACGAGAGCCGCGCGTAGCCGCGGGGACCGCGCGCGAGGACGACGAGGTCGCCCTCGGGGCACGTGAGCTCGGCGCCGAACACCGTCGGCAGCGACAGCGCGCGCGCCGCCTCGGCGAAGCGCACGACGCCGTAGAAGCCGTTGCGATCGGTCAGCGCGAGCGCGTGCAGCCCGAGCGTCGACGCCTGCTCGGCCAGCTGCTCGGGGTGCGCGACCCCCTCGAGGAAGGAGAAGTTGGAGCGGCAGTGCAGTTCGGCGTACGGCACCGCCGCGGCGCGGCCGCCCGTGCGCGGGGGCGGCGGCACGTAGGGCTGGCGCACCGCGCCGAGCGCCGGGCCGTCACCACCCCCGTTCCACGAGCCGCTGCGCGGCGCCCGTCCATCGGAGAGCCGGGCCTCCAGTTCCGACCACGGCACGTCGGCGCGGGTCGGATCGGCTCCCATGGCGCGGGAGCGTAGCGAACACATGTTCGCATGCCTCCGGGGTCAGAGCAGCAGCCGCACCGTCCGCAGGGCACCGGCGAGGCCGGGGTCCACCATCTCGATCGCCTCGTCCCAGTCGAACCACGCGGCGTCGGGGCTCTCGCCCTCGGGCGGGGACGGGTCGTCGTCGGGCGCGTTGACGAGGTAGCGGACGTCGAAGTGCGTGTGGCCGTGGGGCCCCGGGTGCACGTCGAGGTGCACCAGCCACGGGCCGCTGCGCGGGTGGCGGATGGGCAGGCCCGTCTCCTCCTGCGCCTCGCGGGCCGCCGCCTCCGCGGGCGTCTCGCCCGGCTCGACGTGGCCGCCGGGTTGCAGCCACATGTTCAGGCGCTTGTGGCGGTGCAGCAGCACGCCACGGGCGCCGACGACGATCGCCGAGCCGGTGACGTGCCGCAGGTCGGCTCCTTCGTCGAAGGGATGCGCGAGCGACGGCACCGTGCGCAGGAACTCGTCGATCGAGCGGCGCTCGCGCTCGTCGCAGGGGATCGCAGCCATGAAGTGCGCGGACAGCGTCTGCACGATGCGACGATCGTCGCGAGCGGAACCGGATGGAGCGGGGGGCATCGTGGGCTGTCGTCGCCGCGACACTCGCGGGTCGCGGCTCGGACAACCTAGCGGCGCGGCGCCGCCATGCGACGGCACGCCGCGGACTGCGCGCTCGGAACATTCCGAGGACGGGTGCCATACCGCGAATGACCCATTCGCGCTCACCCGAACCGGGCAGCCACCCGCCAGCGCCCCGACTCGAGCGCGAGCACGACCCCCTGCGGCGCGGCACCGTCGCGCCCCAGCACCGCGTGCAGCCGCACCATCCGGCGGCGGCGCCGCTCGTCCCACCACCGCTCCTCGACCGGCCACGGGCCGGCCCACGCGAGCACCCGCCACTCGCCCGCACCGTCGACCACGCACGACGGCGCACCGCTGAGCTCGTGCCGTCCGCCCACCGTCACCGGCTCGCCGTCGGCACCCCGCACCGCCACCTCCGGCGGATCGTCGAGCACCACCGACGGTGCGGGGACGGGCAGCGACCCGCGCCACGCCTCGCGCGGCACGACCGGGGACGCGGCGCGGCCGCGCAGGTCGACCGCGGTGACCGGCACCGCGACGAACGCCCGGCCCGGGTCGCGGCCCCCGCGCCACTCGGGCACCGCCACGCACGCCGCGCCGAGCATCGCGACGAGGCGCTCGGATGCCTGCACCGCGGCGTCGTCGCAGCGCGCATCGCCACCCCACAGGCCCGCCTGGCCGCCGGCCAGCGGGCGCAGCGCCACCGGAAAGAGCCGCACCGCCACCACACCGCTGGTCGGACCGCGGCCCTCGACCCACTCCGCGAGCTGCCAGCGCACGCGGTCGACGAGCGCCGCCGCCGAGAGCCCGGCGGGCTCGTACCACAGACGGTCGGACTGCTCGCCGTGGTCGGTGGCGATGGACACGTGCACCTGCGCGCAGCACGCGCCGTGCGCGGCGAGGTGCGCCGACAGCTCGTCGGCGACCGGCGCGCACGCAGCCGCCACCGCGCGCTGGTCCTCCACCGGCTCCTCGAACGTGCAGGCGAAGGTGCGCTCGGGCGGCGGGTCGGCGACGAGCGGCGGGTGGCGGTCGTCGCCGAGCGCGAGCCGGCGCACGTCGGCGCCGAGCGGGCCGAAGCGCGCGACCAGCGGCGCCTCGTCGAGCGCCGCGAGGTCCCCCAGCCGTGCGATGCCGAGGCGCTCGAAGAGCGACACGGCGTCGGCGTCGATCCCCGCGTGCTCGGCCAGCACCGACACGGGCAGCGACGCGACGAGCGGCGCACTGCCGCCGGGCGGCACCACCAGCGGAGGACCGCCCGCGCAGTGGTGGGCCGCCACCGTCGCCGCGAGCCGGCCGTCGGCGACCGCGATGCCGGCGCGCGCACCGTGCGCCGCAGCCGACACCGCCGTGGCGAGCAGGGCCGTGAACGGCCCGTCGCCGCCGAAGTACCGCGACGGGCCGCGTGCGGGCAGCACGATCGTCCCCGGCTCGGGCACCTCGATCAGCGGCACGAGCTCCGACACCGCGCGCACCACGGGGTCGAACACCGCACGGTCGCGCACCGGCTGGTGCGGCGCCACGTGCGCCGACGGGCAGGCCGCCTGGGCCTCGCGGCGCCGCATGCCGCGCCGCACGCCCTCGGCCGCCGCGGCCGCGGTGCGCGCGACCACCCGCTGCGCGTGCAGGACGACCACCGGGCCGGACGCGTCGCCCCGTTCGATGCCTGCCGCGACCGCGGGCCAGTCGGGCACCGCCACCACCGCGACACGGGTCGGACCGGATGCCACGCCCTACCCCGCGATGCGCAGCACGGCGCGGTGCGGACGCGCGGTGCGCCGGCCCGCCACCTCGACCTCGACGTCGCGCGACTCGAGGTGCCCCGCACCGTCGGCGATGCCGTGCCACGCGCGCGTGCGCGTGGCGAGCACCACGTCGGCCTGCCCCGCCGGCACGCGGCGGCGCGGGTCGACCAGCACCAGCGCCGCGCCGCGCGCCTGCACGCGCGCCTGCACGCGGCGCAGGTCGGCCGGCGATGCACCGCGCGGCGGGAATGCGGCGACCACCTCGAACCCGTCGACGGCCGTCGCGAGCGCCGACGACCACGACGACGGGTCGCGCGGCGGCGACACCAGCACCGTGCGCTGCAGCGCGACGCCGCGCTCGTGCGCGGCCAGCAGGCCGACGCGTCCATCGTCGAACAGCGCGAGCCACGACCCCGCCTGCGTCGCCGCCGCGACGAGGTGCAGCACCAGCGAGACAGCGGCGTCGCCGCTGCACGCCACCGTGCGGCCCCGCACCAGGCCGTCGGGCAGCAACCCGCCGAGGGGATCGCCCACCGGCAGCGCCGCGCTGCGCAGGTCGGGCAGGGTCGTCAGGGTGCGCAGCCGCGGGTCGGCGCGCAGATCAGTCAGCGCGCGCGGCGGCGGGGCGTCTCCCATGCCGCGGAGCGTAGCGAACACCTGTTCGCCCCGGTCGGGGCTGCCTGCTAGGTCTCCGGGTGGGGGCGGCGCCGCGCGTGCAGGTGCAGCAACTCGATCAATTGGGGCATTCCCGAGGTCCAGTGGTCCGCGCCGAGGTCGCGCGCCTGATCGACGCCCGTCACGGCCGCACCGCCGACGAACACCGGCGTGCCCTGCCGCACCGCGCCACGCACCGCCGTCGTCGTCTCGCGCGCGGCCGGCAGCACCGCCGGCATGGTGACCCCGACGCACACCGCCACCAGGTCGTCGCACCTGCGGGCCGCCGATGCGAAGTCGGCGGGCGGGATGCCCACGCCGAGGTCGTGCACCGCCCACCCCTCGCTGCGCACGAGGATCGCCGCCATCGTCACGGGCAGCCCGTGCTGCTCGCCGGTCGGGGCCCCCATGAGCACCTCGCCCTTCGAGACCCCGCGCCGCACGAACCGCGAGCCGATCTGGTGCATCAGGCCGAGGCACAGGATCGAGGCCCGGTGCTCGACGTAGATGTCGAGCTCACCCGCCCGCCAGCGCGCCCCGATGCTCGCCATCGCGGGCGACAGCACGTCGAGGAACAGCCGCATCAGGTCGTGTCCCGAGCCCAGCGCCGACTCGAGCACCTTGCGGGCGCCGGCCTCGTCGCCGTCGATCAGCCGCGCCTCGAGCCGCTCGGCCCACTCGGCCGACCCGCGCCTGCCCCTGCCGGTCGTGGAGGCATCCGTACCGACGGATGCAGCGGTCGGCGCGGCCTTGCGCGACACGAAGTCCTCGACGGCGGAGCGCTTCACCCACCACGAGCGGCCCTTCTTCCAGCCGGGCAGGAGGCCCTTCCGGACGTAGCCGTACGCCGTGTAGTAGTGCACGTGCAGCATCGCCGCGACTTCGTGGAGGGAGAGGTCGGGATCGATCACGGGCGCCGATTGTCACATGGCGCCCCGAGATGCTGCGTAGTTCAGCCCTTCTTTGCCCGCGCCTTGGCGAGGGCGGCCTGGCTGCGGGCGAGCAGCGCCGCAGGGATCTTCGCGAGGTCAGGGTTGGCCGACGCGTCCCCGCCGCCCGCCGCCGGTGCCGCGGGAGCCTCCGACTTCGGCGCCTGGGCCATCAGCTCGGCCTCGCTCGGCGGCTGCATGCCGGGCTTCCAGTACTGGTAGAGGTGCTCGATCACCGGCACCAGCCGGTCGGGCGAGGTGCCGGAGGCGAGGTCGACGGTGACCATGCTGCCGAACACGTGCACCGCGCGGACGCCGCCTGCGTCGAAGAGCCGGCGGGCGAGCTCGGCGGCCGGAGTGCCGGCGCGGGCCTCGTCGCGGCTGGCGAAGCGCTCGTGGCCCATGCCCGTCAGCGAGCGGTTCAGCTCGAACCGCGCGCGACCGGGGGTCGGGGACGGCTTCGTGGTGACGGCGACGGGCTGACCCATGGCGCCCGACACTAGTTGCCACGCCTTCGTGGGCGCAGACCCCGACCGGTACGGTGGGCGCCATGAGCGGGGGACCCACGATCGAGGAATTCACGGCGTCCGCGCGGGCGTTCCTGGACGCGAACGCGCCGCGGCGCGAGGAGGCCAGGGCCTTCACCTGGGGCGAGGGCTCCGACAACGTCGCGATGTTCGAGGAGCGCGACCGCGAGGCCGAGATGGAGGTCGTCCGCCAGGCGAAGGACTGGCAGCGCACCCGCTTCGACCACGGCTTCGGCTGGATCACGGGACCCGTCGAGTACGGCGGCGCCGGCCTGACGCCCGCGCACGAGCGCGCCTACCTCTCCGTCGAGCGCGAGTACCGCACCGCGAACCTCGGCGTGTTCCAGATCGGGCTCGGGATGGTGGCGCCGACGATCCTCGCGCACGCCACGCCGGAGGCGCGCGAGCGCTACCTGCGCCCGCTGTGGCGCGCCGACATCGTCGGCTGCCAGCTGTTCTCCGAGCCGGGCGCGGGCAGCGACCTCGCCTCGCTGCAGGCCAAGGCCGAGCGCGACGGCGACGAGTGGGTCGTCACCGGCCAGAAGGTGTGGACGTCGGGCGCGCAGTTCAGCGACATCGGCGAGATCATCTGCCGCACCGACCCTGGCCTGCCGAAGCACAAGGGCCTCACCGGCTTCATCGTCGACATGCACGCGCCGGGCGTCGAGATCCGACCCCTGCGGCAGATGACCGGGGGCGCGAGCTTCAACGAGGTGTTCTTCAACGAGGTTCGCGTGCCCGACGAGAACCGCCTCGGCGGCGTCAACGAGGGCTGGACCGTCGCACTCACCACGCTCATGAACGAGCGCGCCTCGATCGGCTCGATGGGCTCCGGCGAGACGTCGATGTACACGCGCATCCTCGCGATGATCCGGCACTTCGAGCTCGACGGCGACCCGATCGTGCGCGAGATGCTCGCCGACCTCTACATCAACTCGCGGCTCGCGGGCTGGACCAGCCAGCGCGGCATGGACAAGGTGCGGGCGGGCCAGACGCCCGGCCCGGAGATGTCGATCGGCAAGATGGCGCTCGTCGCCAACCAGAAGCGGATGATCGACCTCGTGGCGCACGTCCTCGGCCCGAGGATCCAGGCAGACACCGGCGAGTGGGGCACCTACGCGTGGAGCCAGCTGCTGCTGGGTGCGCCGGGCATGCGCATCGCCGGTGGCAGCGACGAGGTGATGCGCAACATCGTCAGCGAGCGCGTGCTCGGCCTGCCGAAGGACCCGGGCATCGACTCGAAGTCGGCGTTCCGCGACCTCAAGGTCGGCACCCAGAAGGACTGACCGCGGGGCGCGCCGTGCGCCCCGCAACCGCTACTTCCTCGCGGCCCTCGCGCCCTTCGCCGGCTTGGCGAACGTCATCGCGGCCTCGATCAGCAGCCGCGTGCCGTAGCCGGTGGCGCCCTTCTGCAGCCAGCCGTTGTCGATGTACGACCACATCGGGCCCGCGATGTCGATGTGCGCCCACGGCACCGAGCCGACGAACTCGTCGAGGAACAGCGCGGCGGTGATCGCCCCGGCCTCGCCGCCGACGTTCTTCATGTCGGCGACGAACGAGTCGAGCGCCTGGCGGTAGTCGCGCTCGAGCGGCAGCTGCCAGAGCTTCTCGTCGGTGCGGCCCGATGCGGCGAGCAGCTGGTCGACCACGCCCTGGTTGTTGCCGATGACGCCGGCCATGCCGTCGCCGAGCGCGCGCAGCATGGCGCCGGTCAGCGTGGCGATGTCGACGATGGCGTCGGGCTTGGCCTCGACGGCGAGCGACAGCCCGTCGGCGAGGATCAGCCGGCCCTCGGCGTCGGTGTTGTGGATCTCCACGGTCTTGCCGTTGCGCATGGTCAGCACGTCGCCGAGGGCGAGGGCGCTGCCCGACGGCAGGTTGTCGGTGCACATCAGCCATGCGGTCACCTTGGTGCGGCAGCGCAGGCCGCGCAGGGCGCCCATCGTCGCCAGCACGGCTGCGGCGCCGCTCATGTCGGCCTTCATCATCGCGTGCGAGCCGTCGGACGGCTTGAGCGAGATGCCGCCCGAGTCGTACATGACGCCCTTGCCGACGAGCGCGAGGTGCGGCGTGGCCGCCGTCGCGCCGCGCGGCACGTACGACAGTCGCACCACGCGGGGCGGCTCGACGCTGCCGCGGTTGACGCCGACGATGCCGCCGCAGCCCATCGCCTTCAGCTGGTCCTTGTTGTACACCTCCACCTCGAGGCCCGACTCCTTTGCGATCGCCACCGCACGGTCGGCGAACACCCGGGCGGGCAGGTGCGCCGGCGGCATGTTCGCGAAGTCGCGGGCGCGGTTGGCGGCGAGCGCGGTCACCTCGCCGCGGGCGACGCCCTGCTTCGTCGCCGACGGCACCGGCGACACGAGCGCGACGGTGGCCAGCTTCGGCGGCTTCGCGTTCTGCGTCTTCAATTCCGTCCAGCGGTGCGTCGCGAGCGACAGGCCCTCGACGACCGCCTGCGCCGCCGCCTTGCGGTCGACGCGCGGCACCGCGGCGAGCCCTGTGGCGAGCGACTCGAAGCCCGACGCCGCGCGCCCGAGCGCCGCCGCCGAGCGGCGCAGGGACGACGGCGACACCTGCGCCGGATCGCCGGTGCCGACGAGGATGGTCACCGGTCCGCGAGCCGACGGCAGGACGTACGTCTCGCCCACCTTGCCGGTGAAGCCGAGGCGCTCGAGCGCGGCACGGTCGAGGCCGGTGCCGGGGGGCAGCGCGCCCTTCGTGGCGACGGGGACGCCCACGGCGCCGGTGCCGGAGGGCGCCTGGGAAGTGACGGTGAAGGTCAGGGTCATGTCGGTACCTCGGTCCTCGTGGATGGAGACAGTCAACCCGCCCGCAGCCGCCCGCACCCACCCGGCGGGCAGGTCAGCGCACGTCCTTCACGGGCAGCGACTCCCCCTCCTGCCAGCGGGCCAGCGTCCACAGCAGGTCGGAGAGACGGTTCAGATAGGGGCAGGCCTGCGACGGCGGCGGCGCCGCAGCCAGCGAGTGCCGCTCGGCGCGGCGGGCGACGGTGCGACCCACGTCGAGCAGCGCCGACACGCGGTTCTGGCCCGGCACGACGAACTCGGTGGGCGGCACGAAGCGCTCGTCCATCGAGTCGATGAGGCGCTCGAGGCCGTCCACCATCTCCGCGGTGACGCGCGTCCTGCCGTCGACCAGCTTGTCGCGGTTCTCCGGCAGCGTCGCCAGCTCGGCCATCAGCACCCACAGGTCGCGGCAGATGTGCACGAGGACGTCGTCGAGCTCGGTGCCCTTGCCGGCCTCCGCGCGGACGAGTCCGAGGATCGCCTGCGCCTCGTCGACCGCGCCGTACGCCCGCGGCAGCGCGCTGTCCTTGGCGACCCGGCCGCCGAACAGCAGGCCGGTGGTGCCGTCGTCGCCGGCTCGGGTGTACACCTTGTCGCGCGGCATCGCGCGGGCGACAGTACCCGACGCCGTCCAGCGGCACCGGACCGTGCGCCGCGCACCCGTGTGGTCAAATGCGCCCATCGCCCCGCAGGTCCACGCCCCCGCGCCGCAGCGCAGCCTCGACGAGCTCGGCACGCCGCTCTCCGACGTCACCTTCTGCGTCATCGACCTGGAGACCACGGGCGGGTCGCCGGAGCACTCCCGCATCACCGAGATCGGCGCCGTCACCTACCGGGGCGGCGAGCGGCTCGGCACGCTGCAGACGTTCGTCAACCCGCAGTGCGAGATCCCGCCGGCGATCACCGTGCTCACCGGCATCACGCAATCCATGGTCGTCGGCGCACCGACGATCTCCGAGCTGCTGCCCACGCTGCTCGAGTTCATCGGCGGCGCAGTGGTGGTCGCCCACAACGCGCGCTTCGACGTCGGCTTCATCAACGCGGCGCTCGTGCGCGACGACCGCGAGGAGATCCCGAACCAGGTGCTCGACACGGTGCCGCTCGCACGGCGGCTGCTGCGCGGCCAGGTGCCCGACTGCAAGCTCGGCACCCTCGCGACCCGCCTGCGGCTCGCCCACCGGCCGTGCCACCGCGCGCTCGACGACGCGCTCGCGACCGGCGACCTCCTCCACTTCCTCATCGAGCGCGCCTCGGGGTACGGCGTCACCGGGCTCGACGACCTCGCCATGCTCACGAGGCTCGACCAGCACCCGCAGGCGGCGAAGCTGCGCCTCACCGAGCGGCTGCCGCGGCTGCCCGGCGTCTACCTGTTCGTCGGCGACGGCGGCACCGTGCTGTACGTCGGCAAGTCGACGAACATCCGCTCGCGCGTGCGCAGCTACTTCGGCACGGGCGAGACGCGGCGCAAGGTGCACGCGATGCTGCGGCAGGTGCGCGACGTCCGCTACATCGCCACGCCCGACGCGCTCACCGCCGCGGTCTACGAGTCGCGGCTGATCGCCCGGCTGCTCCCCCAGTACAACCGCACGGGCACCCGCGCCGACTCGTACCGCTACCTGCGGCTCGCCAACGAGCGCGGACGGCTGCGGGCGGTGAACACCCGCAAGACCGGTGGCGACGGCACGCACCTCGGACCGATCCCCTCGCGGCGCATGGCCGAGTCGGTCGCCGACGCGGTGGCGTCCGTGCTGCCGCGGTTCGACGAGTCGTCCGATCCGTCGGCCGACGTCGACGCGGCGCTCGCCGCGCTCGCCGACGACCCCGGCTCCATCGCCGCCGCGATCGAACGGCGGATGGCGGCGCTGTCGGCGGAGCAGCGCTACGAGGATGCGGCGCTCGCCCGCGACCGGCTCCGCGCGTTCGTCCTCGCGGTGTCGCGCAGGCGGCTGGCAGACCAGCTGCGCGCGGCGGGGCAGCTGCACGTCGAGTCGGGGGGCGTCCACTACCACCTCGACCACGGCGTCCTCGCCGCCGTCCGCCGCGACGGCGAGCTGTTCAGCCCCGCCGCCACCTCCACCGCCGGCGACGACCTGCTCGCCCTCGTCGCGCCGCCCGACGCGCCGTCCGACCTCTCGCTGCCGCCGCCGGCGGGGTGCTACGACGAACTGCTGCTCATCGCGCGGCACCTCGGCGCGCACGGCACCGTCGTCCACTCCGCCTCGGGCGAGTGGACCTCGCGCCTCGAGCCGTCGCGGCGCGCACTGCTCGCCGACATCCCCGACGGCCGCGAGTAGCGGCGAGGAGCAGGCTGCGCGTCAGCCGGCGGACGGCGACAGCGAGCGCAGCGCCGACCAGCCGTCGAGCGCGGGGTCGAGCGGCAGCACCGTGACCGACGACGTCGTCACGCCGTTCGCGAAGTAGCGGTCGATCACGGCGCGGCAGTGCGCGGGGCTGCCGTGCACGACGAGGTCGTCGACCACCTCGTCCGGGATCGCGGCGAGCGCAGCCTTGCGGTCGCCCGACGCCCACGCATCCCACATGCCCTGCATCTGCGGGCCGCGCCCCATCCACCTGTGGAACTCGGCGTAGACGGGGACGTTCATGTACGCCGCAATCGCGAACCTGGCGCCGGCGCGCACCGTCGCGGCGTCCTCGCTCGGGCACACGAAGATCCGCGCCACGATCTCGCGCTCCGCGCCGCCCGACGCGCCGTGCACGACTTCGGCCACCTTCGCCACGTCGTCCGGCGACAGCCAGTTGATGATGACGCCGTCGGCCTCGCGCGCGCCGAGGCGCAGCATGCCCTCGCGCAGCGCCGCGACCAGCACCGTCGGCGGCACCTCCGGCCGGATGCCGAGGCGGAAGCCGTCGACCGAAAACGTGTCGTAGGTGCGCGCGACCTTGCCCCCCTCGAACGCCTCGCGCATGAAGCGCACCGTGTCGCGCACCCGCTTGTAGGGGTCGACGAACGGCACGCCGTTCCACCGCTCCACGATCACGTTGCTCGACGAGCCGATGCCGATCGCGAAGCGCCCGGGCGCGGCGTCCGCCATCGCCGCGGCACTCTGTGCGATGAGCGGCGCGGTGCGCGTGTACGCCGGCACGATCGCCGTCCCGAGGCGCAGTCGCGGCTCCCAGGCCGCCGCCAGCGCCAGCGGCGTGAACGCGTCGGCCCCGTCGGTCTCTGCCGACCAGATGTCGCTCCAGCCGTCGTCGGCCAGCTGCGCCAGCTTGTCCCTGTGCGAGTGCAGCGGCCCCGGCAGCGGCACCGTCACCCCGTTCCTGCGGATCATGCGTCCTCCTTCGCCACGCGCACGATGCACGTCTGGCTCGCCGTCGCGAGCAGCGTGCCGTCCTCGGCGTACATCCTCACCGATCCGTGTCCGAATCCGCGCTCGACGGCGTCGATCAGGATGTCGAGCAGCACCCACTCGGTCGGCACCAGCCGCACCACGCGCAGCGTGTTGTCGAGGCTGTTGCCGCCGCCGCGCACGCCCAGCGCCTGGCCGACGCCCATCGGCACGAAGTCGCCGAGCACCGCGAGCGCCGCGGCGTCGACACCGCCCGGCAGGTCGCGGATCCGCACCCACATCGTGGTGCGGCCGTCGTTGGACGTGCCGTCCAGCTCGTCGAGGCCCCGCCCCGACACCACCCGCTGCTCGAACCGTTCGTGCACGGTGCCCTCGATGGGGTGGCGGTGCTCCCGCACGGGCAAGGCGGCGGGTGCGGGTGCGGCGGGTGCGACGGCGAACTGCGCGTCGAGGTCGAACTCGCGCGCGCCGAGCGCCGCGTTGACCGCGATGACCTCGCGCCCGCCCACGCGGCCGATGCCCCGTGCCTGCGTGACCTGGTTGCCCGTCACCGAGAGGAGGACGTCGATCTCGAGCACCTCGCCCAGCCGCGCGTAGGACAGGTACTGCCCCGTCGCCCACACCAGGGGCCGCCGGCTCAGCTGCTCCATTGCCGCGACCACGCCCGCGAGCGCGGCACCCCCGAAGAGGAACCGTCCGCTCGTCGCGAGGCCCGGCACGACCTCCATCGCCCAGCGGCCGTTCGTCGCGCCGGCCGTGCCGCGGGGCTCGAGTCCGAGGAAGGTCGACGAGTCCATGCCGCACCCGCACCCTACTTGCGGCCGCACACCGGGGGTACGGTGGCGCGCCATGGGGCGGCCCGGCGCACCGTGGGCGGGGGACGCGTGCTCGCTGGTCGACGCGTTCCGTCGCGGCGAGCGTTCGCCGTCCGAGGAGCTCGAAGCGGTGCTCGACGCCATCGGCCGCAGTTCGCTCAACGCGTTCTCGTTCCTCGACGCCGACGGCGCGCGCGAGCGCGCGGCCCGCGCGGACACGTCACAGCCGTTCGGCGGCGTGCCCATCGGCGTGAAGGAGCTCGACGCCGTGGCCGGGTGGCCCGACACCGAGGCGTGCACCGTATTCGCGTCGCGGCGCGCCGCGCACACGTCGGTGATGGTCGACCGCGCGGTCCGGCGGGGCGGGGCGAACCCCGTCGGGCTGTGCACCGCGAGCGAGTTCGGCGGCGTCAACGTCACGCGCACCGTGCTGAACGGTGCGACGCACAACCCGTGGCGCCACGGCACCACGCCCGGCGGGTCGTCGGGCGGCAGCGCGGCCGCGGTCGCGGGCGGAATCGTGACCCTCGCCACCGGCGGCGACGGCGGCGGGTCGATCCGCATCCCCGCG
>JAGWXX010000025.1 GCA_018969685.1 Acidobacteriota bacterium
ACGATGCAGTTGATGACGCTCGACTTGCCGGCGCCGGTCGTGCCCGCGACGAGCATGTGCGGCGCCGCAGCGACGTTGAGGAAGACCGCGCGGCCGGCGATGTCCTTTCCGATCGCCACCTCGAGCGGGTGCGATGCCGCGCGCGCCTCCGCAGCCGCCATCAGGTCCCCGAGCGCCACGAGCTCGCGCGTCGAGTTCGGCACCTCGATGCCGATCGCCGACCGCCCCGGGATCGGCGCGAGGATCCGCACGTCCGTGGCCGCCATCGCGTAGGCGATGTCGCGCGACAGCGAGGTCACCCGCGCGACCTTGACGCCGCCGCCGAGCGACAGCTCGAAGCGCGTGACGGTGGGCCCGCGCGTCCACCCCACGAGTTCGGTGTCGACGCCGTGCTCGGTGAGCGCCTCGACCAGCCGTGCGCCCCGCTCGCGAGCCTCCCGGTCGTCGCTGCGCTCCTGACGGGTCGTCGACAGCGACGCCGCGGGAGGCAGGGTCCACTCACCCGGCGCGCGGCTCGGCACGACCGTCGGGTCGGACGGGTCGGCGGCGGCGCGACGATTCCTCGGCGTCGCGGGTCGCCGCGGCGGCGCCGCCGGATCGTCCGCCACGTCCTCGCCCGCCACGGCATCGTCGGCCTCGGAGTACACGGACGGATCCGGGGCGCCCACCGCGGCAGGCGTCGGCACGTCCACGACGCGCGCACCGAACCCGAGGTCGTCCGCGCCGAAGTCGTACAGCACGGCGCCGCCCCCGTCACGGTCGTCGGCCTCCCACGTCTCCGGCGGGTAGACGTCCTCCGCGTTGCGCCACCGCAGGAGCCGCCGCCACAACTCGATCGGGCCGCTCCCCGTGACGATCAGCACGCCGCAACAGGCCACGGCGAGCAGGACGACCGTGGCCGCGAGCCGCGACGACACCCCGGTGAGCGGCTGGCCCGCGAGCCACCCCACCCAGCCGCCCGAACGTGCGAGCGTGTCGGCGGTCGGCTCGACGGCGCCCGTCACCACGTGCACCATTCCCAGCGCGCTCGCCCCGAGCACCAGCCATCCGAAGCCCGACCGGACGCGGTTGCCAGGGTCGCTCCCGCGCACCATCGAGATTCCGGACCAGAGGACCATCACCGGTGCCGCGAAGCGACCGGCACCGACGAGCGACGACAGCGCCGACTCCAGCGCATCGCCGAGGGCGCCGGCGACGTCGGCGTAGACGGACATGCCCAGCAGGAGACCGAGGCAGACGAGTCCGATGCCGCCGAATTCGTGGCCGCGCCCCGCGATGGCCGCGCGGACGAAGCCGGGCTCGGGATCGGGCAGGTACTCGACCGGAAAGTGCGAGCGCTCGATGGGTGGCGCGTCCACGGGGCGCGGCGGCCGGGCAGGAGCACCCGCGCGGCCCCGGCCGGACGCGGCGGACGCCGTCTTCTTCGACGGCTTCTTCTTCGCAGTCTTCTTCGCAGACGACTTCTTCGACCGCTTGGCGGCCTTCTTGGCCGCCTTGGGCGACTTCTTGGACGCCGTCGTCTTCGCCTGCCGCGCCACGGATCCACGGTAACCCAGGGGTCGCACGCCCCCGCGGAACTCAGGCCTCCATGACGATGGGCACGATCATGGGTCGGCGCCGCGTGCGCTCGCCGACGAACCGTCCGGCCGCGCGGCGCACCTCGCGCTCGAGCGCATCGACGTCGCGCATGCCGCCGCGGAGCGCCTGCGTCACCGCCTTCGCCACCGCGTCGCGGGCCTCGTCCAGCAGCGACTCGGCCTCGGGCGCGTAGACCCAGCCGCGGGTGATGACCTCCGGACCCACGAGCACCGAGCCCGCGTCCACGTCCACCGTCACCACCACGACGACCACGCCCTCCTCTGCGAGCACCCTGCGGTCGCGCAGCACGCCCTGCCCGACGTCGCCGACGCCGCCGTCGACGTAGAGCATCCCCGCCGGCACGCGGCCCGCCATTCGAAGCCCGTCTGCGTCGAGCTCGAGGACGTCGCCGTCCTCGGCGATCAGCACCTTCTCGTCCGCGACACCCATCGTCCGCGCGTGGCGCGCATTGGCGACGAGGTGGTGGTACTCCCCGTGGATCGGGACGAACCACTCGGGGCGCACGACCGAGAGGTACATCTTCAGGTCCTCCGCCTGCGCGTGGCCCGTCGCGTGCACGTCGGCGATGCCGGAGTGGACCACCTCCGCACCGGCCCGCAGCAGGCCGTCGATCACCCGGTTCACCGCGGCCTCGTTGCCGGGGATGGCGTGGCTGGAGAAGATCACCGTGTCGCGCGGCCCCACCTTGACGTGCTTGCTGTCGCCGCGGGCGAGCAGCGAGAGCGCAGCCATCGGCTCGCCCTGCGACCCCGTCGAGATGACGCACACGCGCTCGGGGGCGTAATCGTCGATGTCCGAGATGTCGATGAACGACGATGCGGGCAGGTCGATGATCCCCAGCTCGCGCGCCATGCGCACGTTGTTGACCATGCTGCGGCCGAGCGTCGCGACGACGCGGCCCGCCTCGACGGCGGCTTCGGCGATCTGCTGCACGCGGTGGATGTGGCTGGCGAAGCTCGCCGTGATGATGCGCTGGCGCGAGTGCTCGGCGAACAGCTGCCGCAGCACCGCGCCGACCGACCGCTCGGACGGGGCGAAGCCGCGCTCCTCGGCGTTGGTGCTGTCGCACATCAGCAGCCGGACGCCGCCCTCGCTCGAGAGCTGGCCGAGCCGCGCGAGATCGGTGCGGCGGCCGTCGACCGGCGTGAGGTCGATCTTGAAGTCGCCCGAGTGGATCACCGGGCCGTACGGCGTGTGCAGCACGATCGCGTGCGCCTGCGGCACCGAGTGCGTCACGGGCACGAACTCCACGTCGAACGGGCCGATCCTCACCCGGTCGCCGTCCGCCACCTCGACGAGGCGCGTGCGCGAGAGCAGACCGGCCTCCTCGATGCGGTGCCGGGCGAGGCCCAGCGTCACCGGCGAGCCGTAGATCGGCATCGACAGCTCCCGGAGCAGGAACTGCAGGCCGCCCACATGGTCCTCGTGGCCGTGCGTCGCCACGCACGCCTCGATGCGGTCGGCGTTCTCGCGCAGGTAGGTGAAGTCCGGCAGCACGAGGTCGATGCCGTGCATGTCCGGCTCCGGGAACATCAGCCCGCAGTCGACGATCAGCAGGCGGCCGTCCTGCTCGACGACCATGCAGTTGCGTCCGATCTCGCCGAGCCCGCCGAGGAAGGAGATGCGGACCGTCATCGGCGCCGCGCGGCCCGCGCCCGCTCGAGGCGCTCCAGCACGCCCCGGGCGCGGTCCTCGAGACCCGGGGGCGGCGGCCCCATCGGCAGCCGAGCCTCGCCCACGCCGCGGCCGAGCAGGTTCATCATCACCTTCGTCGGCAGCGGATTGGGGTGCTCGTCGCCGGTCTCGAACGCGAAGCTCTCCAGCAGCGACGCGTTCACCGCGCGCGCGCCGGCGACGTCGCCGCGCTCCCAGCACGAGAAGAGCTCCTGGTGGTCGCCGGCGGTCCAGTGCGTCGCGACGCCGATGGTGCCGCACCCGCCCACGGCGAGGAGCGGCAGCGTGAGCCCGTCGTCGCCCGAGTAGAGCTCGAAGCCGGCCGGCGCCTGCGACATGAGCACGGCCGTCTCGGCCGGGCTGCCGGCTGCGTCCTTCACCGCCACCGCGTTCGGAACCTCGCGCGCCAGCGTCAGCAGCAGCGCCGTCGAGATCTTCCGACCCGTCCGGACCGGGATGTCGTAGAGCACGACGGGCAGCTCGGTCGACGCGCACACCGCCCGAAGGTGGGCCTCGATCCCCGCCTGCGACGGGCGGTTGTAGTACGGAGTCACCGCGAGGACGCCCGCCGCGCCGAGCGCCGCAGCCTGGCGCGTGAGGTGCACGGAGTGGGCGGTGTCGTTGGTCGCGGTGCCGGCGACCACCGGCACGGTCACCGCCTCCGCCACGGCCGCAATGAGCGCGAGCCGTTCGTCGTCGGTGAGCACCGGCGCCTCGCCGGTCGTGCCCGCGACGACGAGGCCGTCGTTGCCCTCGTCGACCAGCCAGCGCGCGAGGCGGCGCGCCGCATCAAGGTCGAGCGAGCCGTCCGCCGCGAACGGCGTGACCATCGCGGTGAGCACCCTGCCGAACCGCGCCATGACGGCAGGCTACCGATCGGCCGTAGGGCGGCCCGTACCGGTCAGTGGTGCCTGATCTCCGCCGGCTCCTGGCCGAGCTCGAACTTGAGGTACTCCTCGCCCGTGTTCTCCCAGTCCTCGAACTGGATGACACCGAGGTCCTCGAACCGGCGGCGCAGCCACTGGTCGTTGCGCTCGAGGAGGCCGAGCTTCTTGCAGTTCGGCACGATCTTCGAGAACAGCATCTGCTGGAACATCTTCCGGCCCGGGTCCTGCAGCATCAGCGGCACGATGTCCTTCGCGTTGACGCCCATGTGGTGCCACACCTCCTGCTGGAGGAAGCGGTCGCGCATGCGGACGCTCGCCTCGAACGCGAACTCCTGGCGCTCCTTCATCTCGGCGTCGCTCATGTGCTCGTACACCTCCTTGAGGCTGAGCACGCCGAAGGCGACGTGGCGGGCCTCGTCGCTCATCACGTAGCGCAGCAGGTGCTTGAGCAGCGGCTCGCTCGTGAGCTGGTGCAGGAAGCCGAACGCCGCGAGGGCGAGGCCCTCGACCATGATCTGCATGCCGAGGTAGGTCATGTCCCAGCGCGCGTCCTTGACGACGTCGTCGAGGAGCATGCCGAGGTGCGAGTTGATCTGGTAGCCGCCACCCAGCTTCTCGTCCAGGTAGCGCGCGAACACCTCGACGTGGCGGGCCTCGTCGACGACCTGCGTGCTGGCGTAGAGCTTCGCGTCGTACCACGGCACGGTCTCGGTGATCTTGGCGGTGCAGATCAGCGCGCCCTGCTCGCCGTGGAGGAACTGCGACAGCATCCACTTGCGCCCCTGGATGCCGAACTCGAGCCATTCCTTGTCGCCCCAGCGCTCGAGCGGCGTGCCGGCGTACCAGTCCGGATCGACGCCCTTGCCCAGCACCTCCTGGTCGGCGGCGATCGTCTTCTCGACGTCGACCGGGGTCTCCCACGGGATGTCGATCGAGCCGTTCCACTGCCCCGTCTTTGCCTTCTCGTAGAGCTTGCGGAGGTGCGGCCGCGCGAGCGAGTAGTCCCACGTGAAGATCGTCTCCGCGTCGCTCTTCACTGCGTGGAGCACCTCGTCGGGGTCCACCATCGGTACGGAGAGGATCGCCTCGACGTCGTTGACGTCCTCGCGGCCGATCATGTCGCTGGTGCTGGAGTGGGTCACCGTCATGCCGGTCACACTATGTCGGGAACTGACCGTTGGGTAGGCTCCGGCTCTCCATCGGCGGGGGAAAACCGTCCGGAGGCGACGTAAATCCCGACCCGTTTGGTAGGGTTTTCCAGCGCTCGCACCGGTAACCCCTCAACCAGCCAGTCAGCGCGTCACCATCCCGTCAGCCAACCGAAAGGAACCACCATGCGCACCACACTTCGCGCGTCCCTCGCTCTCGCGGCGGCCGCCTCACTGCTCGCCGCCTGCGGCGGCACCGACGAAGGCACCGCCGCGTCCGGCGAGGGCACCGGCAATGAGTGCACCGCCGGCAAGACGATCGCGGACGGCACCCTGACCATCGCGACGGGCAACCCTGCGTTCTCGCCGTGGGTCGAGAACGACGCCCCCGAGAGCGGCGAGGGCTTCGAAGCGGCGGTCGCGTATGCCGTGGCGGGCGAACTCGGATTCGCCGACGAGAACGTCGCATGGGTCCGCACCGGCTTCGACGAGGCGATCCAGCCGGGCGCCAAGAACTTCGACTTCAACCTCCAGCAGTACTCCATCACGCCGGAGCGCCAGCAGACGGTGTCGTTCAGCGACCCCTACTACACGACGAACCAGGCCATCGTGGGCTATCCCGACTCGGTCGCGGGCGGCGCCACGTCCGTCGCCGACCTGAAGGGACTCAAGTTCGGCGTCCAGGCAGGCACGACGAGCCTCGAGTTCCTCGAGACCGTGATCGCGCCTGACACCGAGCCGTTCGTGTACGACGACAACGCGGCGGCGAAGGCCGCGCTCGAGGCGAAGCAGATCGACGCGATCGTCGTCGACCTGCCCACCGCCTTCTACATCGCCGCCGTCGAGATCGAGGGTGCCGCCGTGATCGGCCAGTTCCCCGCTGCCGGCGGCTCGGCCGACGAATTCGGCCTGTTGTTCGACCTCGACAACCCGCTGGTGGAGTGCGTCAATGCGGCGCTGGCGAGCCTGCGCGACTCGGGCGACCTCGCCGCGATCAAGCAGACCTGGCTGGCCGACAAGACCAACGCCCCGGTCATCGCCACCGAGTAGGGCGCCACGGAGCGGAATTCCGAGCGGATAGCGCACGAACGGCGGCAGCGCCGGCGCAGCGGCACCATCGCCGCGCTGAGCACTGCCGCCGTCGTCGCGTCCGTCGTCGCCATCGTCCCGCGCCTGCCGCGCTGGGACCGGGTCAAGGCGTCGTTCTTCGACGGCGAGCGCTTTGCCGACTCCATGCCGCGCCTCGTCGAGGCGTTCTGGCTCGACGTCCGGATCTTCATGTGGACGACGCCGTGCATCGTGGCGGGTGCGCTGCTGCTGGCCGTCGCACGCAGCACGCGGGCTCCCGCGCTCTTCCCCGTCCGGCTCGCCGCCATCGCCTACATCGACGTGATGCGGGGCGTGCCGGTGATCCTCTGGATCTACCTGATCGGCTTCGGCGTGCCGGGTCTCGGCATGGAGCGGCCCTGGAACTCGCCTTTGCTGTGGGGGTCGGTCGCGCTCGGCATGACCTACAGCGCGTACGTCGCCGAGGTCTTCCGTGCGGGCATCGAGTCGGTGCACGAGTCGCAACGGGCCGCTGCGAGGTCGCTCGGCCTGTCCGGCGCGCAGGCCATGCGGTTCGTCATCCTCCCGCAGGCGGTGCGCCGCGTCGTGCCTCCCCTGATGAACGACCTCGTGAGCCTGCAGAAGGACGTCGCCCTCGTCAGCCTCATCGGCCCGATCGAGATCCTCCGGCAGGCGGGCATCGACAAGGCCAAGTTCGCCAACTTCACCCCCTACGTCGGGGCCGCACTCGTCTTCCTCGCCGTGACGATCCCGCTCACCCGCTTCGCCGACCACCTGCTCGCGCGCGAGCGCGTCCGCACCGGCGGCTCGAGGGTCCGATGACGCCCAGGATCGAGCTGTCGGGGGTCCGCAAGTCGTTCGGCTCGAACGTCGTGCTGGACGGCGTCGACCTCTCAGCCGCACCCGGCGAGGTGGTCACCTTGATCGGCGCCAGCGGGTCGGGGAAGACCACGCTGCTGCGGTGCGTCAACCTCCTCGAGCCGGTCGACGACGGACGCATCCTGCTCGACGGCACCGACATCGCCGCGGTCGGCGTCGACCCCAACCCCGTGCGGCGGCGCGTCGGCATCGTCTTCCAGAGCTTCAACCTCTTCCCCCACATGTCGGTCGAGCGCAACGTCACGCTCGCGCTCACCGAGGTGCTCGGACAGCCGGCGACCGAGGCCCGCGAGGCGGCCCGGGCCATGCTCGGCCGGCTCGGCCTCGCCGACAAGGCCGGCGCCTACCCTGACCAGCTGTCCGGCGGGCAGCAGCAGCGAACCGCGATCGCCCGCGCGCTCGCGCTCAACCCGGAGGTCCTGCTGCTCGACGAGGTCACCTCCGCCCTCGACCCCGAGCTCGTCGGCGAGGTCCTCGACGTGGTGCGCGAGCTGCGCGGCAGCGGCATCACCATGCTGATCGCGACGCACGAGATGGGGTTCGCCCGTGAGATCAGCGACCGCGTCTGCTTCCTCGCCGGCGGGACCGTCGTCGAGTCAGGGCCGCCCTCGCAGGTGTTCGGCGCCCCCTCCGACCCGCGAACCCGGCAGTTCCTCGCCCGCGTCATCGCCTCCGGCCGCCTCGACCCCTGACGGCCGCGGCCGTGGTCACTCGGGCAGCGGGTGGCCTGCGAACCGGTCGCGGAGCGTCTTCTTCGAGAACTTGCCCACGCTCGTGCGCGGCACCTGGTCGATGAAGACCACGTCGTCGGGCAGCTGCCACTTGGCCAGCCTCGGCCGCAGGTGGTCGATGACCTCCTCGCGCGTCAGCGACTCGCCATCCTGCACCACGACGCAGGCGAGCGGTCGCTCCGACCACTTCGGGTGCGGCACGCCGACCACGGCCGCCTCCTTGATCTTCGGATGGGCCATCAGCTCGTTCTCCACCTCGACGGAGGAGATCCACTCGCCGCCCGACTTGATGAGGTCCTTCATCCGGTCCACCAGGCGCACCCGTCCGGACGGGTCGATGCTGGCGATGTCGCCCGTCCGCAGCCAGCCGTCCGCGGTGAAGCTCTCCGCCGCGCGGTCGTCGTCGTAGTAGGTCGCCGCGATCCAGTTGCCGCGGCACTGCAGCTCGCCCGTCGACTCTCCGTCCCATGGCACGGGGTCGGTCGTGCCGGGCGCCACGATGCGGACGTCGACGCCCAGCACGGCGCGCCCCGCCGTGGTGCGCAGCTCGGCGCGGGCGTCCTCGTCGAGCAGGGCGTCGGAGGCGAGGGGCGTGCAGACGGCAGCCACCGGGCTGGTCTCGGTCATCCCCCAGACCTGGAGGATCGGGATCCCGAGTGCCTCGCGGTACGACTCGCTGAGCGAGCGCGGCACCGCGGCGCCGCCGCAGGGAATCGCACGCAGTCTCGACGCGTCGCGACCGGCAAGCTCGGGCAGCACGTTCATCCAGATGGTCGGCACCCCCGCTGCGACCGTCACCCGCTCGTCCACGATCAGGTCGGCGATCGCCCTACCGGAGAGATCGGAGCCGGGCAGCACGAGGTTCGCGCCGCAGGCCACCGCCGCGTGGGCGAGGCCCCACGCGTTGACGTGGAACATCGGCACCACGGGGAGCACCGTGTCGCGCTCGCAGATGCCGAGCGAGTCCGCCGTCATCGTGCCCATCGTGTGCAGCCACGTCGAGCGGTGGCTGTAGACGACCCCCTTGGGGTTGCCGGTGGTGCCGCTCGTGTAGCACATGCTCGCCGCGAGCCGTTCGTCGTCGACCCGCATCTCCGCCGCAGGGGCCGCGGCGACGAGCTGCTCGTAGTCGTGCACCGCGATCCCGGCGGGGACGTCGCACCCGTCGCCGGCGCCGTCGTCCATCACCACGAGGTGGCGGAGGGTCGAGAAGGTCGGCAGGAGCGGCCCGAGGATCCCGAGGAGCGACCGGTCGGCGAACAGCACCTCGTCCGCCGCGTGGTTGACGATGTAGGTGATCTGCTCGGGGAAGAGCCGGATGTTCACGGTGTGCAGCACCCGGCCGGTTCCGGGGACGGCGAAGTAGAGCTCGAGGTGGCGCGCAGTGTTCCACCCGAACGTGCCGATCCGTCCGTGCGGCGACGCACCGAGCGCCGCGATCGCCCCGGCCAGCCGCCGGGTCCGCTCCGCCCACTGCGCGACCGTCGTGCGCTGGCGACCCGCCGGCCCGGCGGTCACGATCGACTTGGCCCCGTGGTAGCGCTCGGCGCGCTCGAAGAGCGCCGCAACCGTGAGCGGCACCTGCTGCATCAACCCATCCACTGCCCCACCCCCTGCGCGGGACGATAGTTCCGGTCCTCGGCTACCGTGCCCGCCCATGCGGCGCCTGGTGCTCTGGGCGACCTCACTGCTCTTCGTCATCGGCACCATCGGCAGCAACATCGGGCCGGCCCTGGTGGACGAGCGCCCCCGCCTCGTGCTCCTCCTCAGCTCCCGCAACCGCAACCTGTTCGGGTCGGTCCCCTACATCGACCCCGTCTGGTACTCCGTCATCGGCTTCCTGCGGGTGCTCGCCGCGGGCGTCGCCCTCTACCTGGTCGGCCGCTGGTACGGCCAGCGGGCCATCGGGTGGGTGTCGGACAACGTCGGCGAGCTGCCCGCCATCTACCGCTGGACCGAGCGGGCCGTCGACCGTGCCGGATGGCTGGCGCTGCTCGCGATGCCGGGCAGCAACGTCGTCTGCCTGCTCGTCGGCCACCGCGGCATGCCCCTCCGCCGCTTCCTGCCCCTCATCTGCGCGGGCATCGTCGTCAAGCTCGCCGTCCTCTGGGCCGGCGGACGGGCCTTCGAGGACCAGATCCGCTCCTTCCTCTCCGCGATCGAGCGGTATCAGTGGTGGGTCGTCATCGCCCTCTTCGGGGTCTCCCTCCTGCAGACAACTCGCAGGGGCCGTCCCCGTTCGGGATAACTTGGAGGAGTCCGCAGACGCGCGGACGGCTACTCACCAAGGAGGCACGATGGCCGCGAAGAAGAAGGCTGCCAAGAAGAAGGCAGCAAAGAAGAGCCCGAAGAAGAAGGCCGCCAAGAAGTCGGTCAAGAAGGCCGGCAAGAAGGCGGCGAAGAAGAAGGCAGCAAAGAAGCCCGCCAAGAAGAAGGCGGCGAAGAAGGCTGTCAAGAAGAAGGCGGCGAAGAAGCCGGCTGCGAAGAAGAAGGCCGCCAAGAAGCCCGCGGCGAAGAAGCCGGCTGCGAAGCCTGCTGCTGCGCCCGCGCCCGCTCCGGCAGCCGCTTCGAGCTGGACGACCCCGGCGACCACCCCGCAGGACGGAGAGAAGAAGTCCTGGTGGTGAACGTCAACGTCGGCGGCAAGCCCGTTGCGGTGAAGGGCGACATGCCCGCGGTCGGATCGACCGTCCCGTCGTTCGCGCTCACGACGTCGTCCCTCACCGAGGTGACCGACGCCGAACTGCGCGGATCGCGGGTGATCCTCAACATCTTCCCGTCGATCGACACGCCAACCTGCGCGACGAGCACCCGCAAGTTCAATGAACTGGCGTCGGGGCTCGAGGGTACGCAGGTGTGGTGCGTCTCGGCCGACCTTCCGTTCGCGCAGAACCGGTTCTGCGGATCGGAGGGCCTCGCCAACGTCAAGACGGCGTCGACGTTCCGCACCACCTTCGGGGATGCGCTGGGCGTCACGCTGGCAGAGGGCGGCCTGAAGGGCCTGCTCGCCCGTGCGGTCGTCGTGATCGACGCCGACGGACGGGTGCTGCACACCGAGCTGGTGCCCGAACTGGGCAACGAGCCGGACTACGACGCAGCGATCAAGGCGCTCGGCTAGCCGTCAGAGTCCAAGGAGGTCGCCGAGCCCGAGGGTCACACCCTTGCGCTCGGCGACCTTCTTGCATGCCAGGACGACTCCCGGCATGAACGACGTCCGGTCCACGGTGTCGTGGCGGATCGTCAGCGTCTGACCCTGGGCGCCGAACACCACCTCCTGGTTCGCGACCGTTCCACGCACGCGCAGCGAGTGGATGGGGACCCCGCCCGGACCACGACCGCCGCGGGCGCCACCGACCACCACCTTGCGGGTCGGGTCGGCGGCCCAGTCGGACGATGACGATGCGATCCGCCGCGCGGTCTCCAGCGCCGTCCCGGAGGGCGCGTCGACCTTCTGGTCGTGGTGGATCTCGACGATCTCCACCGAGTCGAACCACGGGGCGGCCATCTCGGCGAAGCGCATCATGAGGACCGCGCCGATCGCGAAGTTCGCGGCGATCACGCAATTGCTGGCGGTGAACGCCGACCGGAACGCCGCGAGGTCGTCGTCGGAGAATCCGGTGGTGCCGACCACGGCGTGCATGCCGTGCATCGCCAGCCATGGCAACGTCGTGCGCGCGGCGTCGGCGACCGTGAAGTCGACCACGACCTGCGCCCCAGCCCCGGCCAGGGCGCGGAGCTCGGGGGCCACCTCGACGCCGTGGAGCACCGCACCCGCGCCGGCCGGGTCGACCGCGGCCACCAGCTCGAGCCCCGGGTCTGCGGAGACGGCGTCGGCCACGGCACGGCCCATGCGGCCAGCCGCGCCGACGATCCCGACCCGCACCATGGCGCCGAGGTTACGACCGCTCCGGACGGCTAGTTGCCGCCGCGGAACTCGCTGTTGAACTCGTCCTCGAAGCTGACGGGCACGGCGCCACCTGCGGTCGAACCGCCACGGTCCGAGCTGCCTCGGCCGCCACGGTCGCCACCGCGATCCCCGCCGCGGCCACCACGGTCGCCGCCTCGGCCACCACGATCCCCACCGCGTCCGCCACGGTCGCCGCCCCGATCTCCGCCGCGGCCACCACGATCGCCGCCGCGACCACCACGGTCGCCGCCGCGACCACCACGATCGCCGCCACGGTCACCGCCACGGTCACCGCCGCCGCCGCCCGATCCGGAGCCCTTGATGACCTCGCCGTCCGGCCCGATCATCGAGAGGCTGACCTTGCCGCGGTCGTCGATGTCGTCGACGCGCACGGTCACCTCGTCGCCCAGGTTGAGGACGTCCTCGACGCGCGACACGCGCTGGCCGTCGCCCAAGCGGGAGATGTGGATGAGCCCGTCGCGTCCCGGCATGATGTTGACGAACGCGCCGAACTGGGCCACGTTCACGACGCGGCCGGTGTAGGTGCCGCCGATCTCCGGCGTCGGGGGCTCGACGATCGCCATGATGCGCGACCGGGCCTCCTCGACCTTCGAGTTGTCCGGCGAACCGATGGTCACGATGCCCGTGGCGCCGTCGTCGCTGATGCTGATCTCGGCGCCGGTCTCCTGCTGGATCGTGTTGATGACCTTGCCCTTCGGCCCGATGACCTCGCCCACCTTGTCCAGCGGGATGGTGAAGGTGACGATCTTCGGCGCGCTCTCCGACACGGTCGGGCGGGGCGCCGAAATGGCCTCGTTCATCACGTCGAGGATCTTCAGGCGGGCGTCGCGCGCCTGCTGCAGCGCCCCGGCGAGCACGTCGCTGGGGATGCCGTCGATCTTCGTGTCCAGCTGCAGGGCCGTCACCGCGTCGGCGGTGCCGGCGACCTTGAAGTCCATGTCGCCGAAGGCGTCCTCTGCGCCGAGGATGTCGGTCAACGCGAGGTACGTGCCCTCGTCGTAGATGAGCCCCATCGCGATGCCGGCGACCGGTGCGATGATCGGCACGCCCGCGTCCATGAGCGAGAGGCTCGACGCGCAGACCGACGCCATCGAGGTGCTGCCGTTGGACGACAGCACCTCGCTGACGAGGCGCAGCGTGTAGGCGAACGTCTCCTGGTCGGGGACGACCGGGAACACGGCGCGCTCGGCGAGCGCCCCGTGGCCGATCTCACGGCGCTTCGGGCTGCCCACGCGGCCGGTCTCGCCGTTCGCCCAGGGAGCCATGTTGTAGTCGTGCATGTAGCGCTTCGACGTCTCCGGCGTGATCGAGTCGATCATCTGGTTCATCTTCGGCATCGCGAGCGTCAGGACGTTGAGTACCTGGGTCTCGCCGCGCTGGAAGAGGCCCGTGCCGTGCGCCGTGGGGATCAGACCCACCTCGGCCGACACCGGGCGCAGGTCGCGCGGTCCCCGGCCGTCGATCCGGACGCCGTCCTTCACGATCCGCTTGCGCACGAGCTTCTTCGTGAGCGAGCGGACGGCCTCCTTGATCTGCTTCTCCTTGCCGGCGTGCGCGCCGGGGGCGTCGGGGGTGCCCGCCAGCTGGGCCAGCACCTGCGACGTCGCCGCGTCGATCGCGGCATTGCGGTCGGCCTTCAGCGAGATCGTGATGGCCGGCTGCAGGAGCGGGGTGCCGATGCGCTCGACCTCGGCGAAGAGGGCGTCGTCGTAGTCGAGCACCGGCACGTACGACAGCGGGGTGATCGGGCCGCGGGCCGCGACCACCTCGGCGACCAGGCGCCGCTGGGCCTCGATCGACTCCTTGATCCAGCGCTTGGAGGCCTCGAGGCCGTCGGCGATGACCGCCTCGGTGACCTTCGGGGCGCCCTCGCCGTAGAACTCGAAGCTCTTCTCGGTGCCGCCGGCCTCGACCATCATGATCGCGACGTCGCCGTTGTCGAGCGCGCGGCCCGCCACGACGATCTCGAATGTCGACGCGGCGCCCTCCTCGAAGGTGGGGTGCGGGATCCAGGTGCCGTCCTGCGAGAAGGCCAGGCGCACCGCGCCGATGGGGCCCTCGAACGGGATGCCGCTGATCATGAGTGCGGCGGACGACGCGTTGATCGACAGCACGTCGTGCGGATTCGCCTGGTCGGCGCCGATGACCGTGATGACGACCTGGGTCTCGTTGCGGTAGCCGTCCGGGAAGGCCGGGCGCAGCGGCCGGTCGGTGAGGCGGCAGGTGAGGATCGCCTGCTGGCTCGGGCGGCCCTCGCGGCGGAAGAACGAACCGGGGATCTTGCCCGCTGCGTACGCGCGCTCCTCGACGTCCACCGTCAGGGGGAAGAAGTCGATGCCGTCGCGCACACCCTTGGCCGCGTTGGCCGTGGCGAGGACCGAGGTCCTGCCGATGGTGGCGACGACCGCACCCTGCGACTGCAGGGCGAACTTGCCGGTCTCGAACGTGATGGTCTTGTCGGTCCCGCTGACGGGTGCCGACACTGCAATGGCCTTGGCCATGTCGGTGCTCCTTTGAGTCCCGGCCGGGGCCGGGTGTCGGGGGGCAACCGGTCGATTCTCAGTCGGCAGCCCCGCAGCGAACCGCCGCGGGACCCTCGACTGACAACCGAGGCCGGATCGCCCCGTGTGTGCGGCTCCCGCCTAGCGGCGGAGGCCGAGCTGATCGATCAACGAGCGGTACTGCTCGATGTCGCGCGCCTTCACGTAGTCCAGCATGCGCCTGCGGCGCCCCACCATCATCAGCAGTCCGCGACGGCTGTGGTGGTCCTTGGGGTGCGACTTCAGGTGCTCGGTCAGGCTGTTGATGCGATCCGTCAGGAGTGCAATCTGCACCTCGGGCGACCCCGTATCGGTGGGGTGCGCGCGGTGCGCGGCGATGACCTCGCTCTTCGGCGTGGTGGCCATGGTGAAGGTGCTGCCTTTCGTGCGGCGGGTGCCGCCTTGGGTCGCCCCGGACCGGTCGGTCCGTCGAGCATCTCGAGCGAGCCGGAGCCCGCGCGGACCCCCACACCCTACCGTCCGGCCGGCACCGTGCGGTCCGTCGGTAATCTGCCCACGTGGCGGGGGACCTGGGCGACCTCCGGTCGCGGATCGACCGGATCGACCGGACGCTCGTCGCCCTGCTGGCCGAGCGGATGGACGCGTGCCGCGAGGTGGCCGACATCAAGGCGGCGACCGACGCCCCCATCATCGCCCCCGACCGGGTGCGCCAGGTGCTGCGCGACCGGCGCCAAGCCGGCATCGACGCGGGGCTCGACCCCGACTTCGTCGAGCAGGTGTTTCGCTCGGTCCTCGCCGAATCGCACCGGATCGAGGTGGCCAAGGGCCGGGCCGACGAGCCGCCGCAGAAGATCGCCGGCGCGCTCGCGGGAGCGCTCGAGACGGCAGCCGTTCGGATCGACCACGTGGTGGTGCTGGTGGACGACATCAAGCCCGCGGCCGGGTTCCTCGCGTCGCTGGGCTTCGCGACACGCGACGGCGGCGACGGCGTCGCGGCCGCGGAGGCGGGTGGGGCGACGATCGTCCTCGTCGATCCCCGCGCGGGGACGGAGGCCGCGGCCGCGCTGCGGCGCCACGGCTCGGGCGTGCGCTACGTGGCGGTCGAGGTGCTGAATGCGGCGTTCATCGGCGCGGCACTCGGCGACGCACGGCGGGTCGCCGACGTCACGGTCGACGACCACGGCCACGAGCAGGTGCTGAGCGTCGCCGATCCCGGCACGGGCCTGAGCATCGCATTCATCAGCCGGGTCGGCCACCGGGTGCCCATCGACTCGGCGGCCATCCGGGCCCTCCTCGGGGCCGCCTCCCGCTGAGCCGTCGCCGCGGGCGCACCTGCGGTACAGTGACCGGTGCACGGCACGGCTCGGGGGTCCGCTTCCCTGTCACTGCGTTCACCACGGGCGCCGGGCACTGACACCTGAACCACCGTTCGTTGGCAAGGAGGAGTCGGTGCGCGCCGTTGCAGCTGACCACGTGGATCCCGCGCTGATCGACCTCGTCGGTCGCGCACCGCTGCACGAGCTCATGGCGCTCGCGCGCGCCCGCCGTCCGCGGAGCCGCATCACCTATTCCCCGAAGGTGTTCGTCCCCGTCACGCGGCTGTGCCGCGACACGTGCGGCTACTGCACGTTCGCCACGATCCCCGCCCGACTGCCGAGCCCGTACCTCCCGCCCGACGAGATCGTCGCCATCGCGCGGCACGGCGCGCGCACCGGGTGCCACGAGGCGCTGTTCACCCTCGGCGAGCGGCCCGAGCTGCGATGGGAGGTCGCGCGCGACTGGCTGCGCGACCACGGCTACGACTCGACGATCCACTACGTGCACGACATGGCGCGGCTGGTGACCGCCGAGACCGGCCTGCTCGTGCACGCGAACGCCGGAGCCATCTTCCCCGACGAGCTGGCGTCGCTGCGCGAGGTCGCCCCGTCGCAGGGAATGATGCTCGAGTCGCTGCGCGCGGACCTCGAGTGCCACCGCGGCGCGCCCGACAAGGAACCGTCGCGCCGTCTCGCGACCCTCGAGGCGGCCGGCGAGCTGCGGATCCCGTTCACCACCGGCATCCTCGTCGGCATCGGCGAGGACCGCGCCGACCGGATCGAGGCCATCGCCGCAATCGCCGCCTCGCACGCGCGCCACGGCCACGTGCAGGAGGTGATCGTCCAGAACTTCCTGCCGAAGCCGGGCACCACCATGCGCACCGCGCCCGCGTGCCCGTCCGACGACTACCTGTGGACGATCGCGATGGCGCGGATGCTGCTGCCGGACTCTGTCCACCTGCAGGCGCCGCCGAACCTGAGCGACGACTTCGCGTCGCTGCTCGACGCGGGAATCGACGACTGGGGCGGCGTCTCGCCCGTGACCGCCGACCACGTCAACCCCGAGCGCCCGTGGCCCGCCATCGACGCGCTGTCGGCCGCGACCTCGTCGCGGGGGCTGCACCTCGCCCCTCGCCTGACGGTGCACCCCGAGTGGGCGCTGCGACCCGACGAGTGGATCGACGGGTCGCTGCACTTCGCCGTGCTGGACCGCAGCGACGCCGAGGGCCTCGGACGGGACGATCCCGGCCAGGCGTGGCCCGAGCGCGCGACCGCTGCCGACGTCGTCGGCGACGGTGCGGAGGTGGTGCTGATCGGTCGCCGCTCGACGGCGTGGTACTCCGGCGCCAACGGCAGGCCTCCCGCACTCGTGCGGGCGCCTGGCCGGCCGCTGACCGGGCCCGTCGCCGACGTGCTCGCGGGGGTCGCGCGGGGCGAGGAAGCCGGGGAGCACGAACTGCTCGCGCTGTTCGCGGCGCGCGGGGACGAGGTCGCGGCGATCGCCGCCGCAGCAGACGGGATGCGCCGTGACGCCGTCGGCGACGACGTCACGTGGGTGCACAACCGCAACATCAACTACACGAACGTGTGCACGTTCAAGTGCCGGTTCTGCGGGTTCTCGAAGGGGCCGCTGAGCCTGAACCTGCGCGGCACGCCGTACCTGTTGACGCTCGACGACGTGGCGGCGCGCGCCGCCGAGGCCTGGGACCTGGGGGCGACCGAGGTGACGCTGCAGGGCGGCATCCACCCCGACTTCGACGGCGACTACTACGTCGACGTGGCGCGCGCGGTGAAGGCCGCCGCGCCGCACATCCACGTGCACGGATTCACGGCGCTCGAGGTGACCGAGGGCGCGAAGCGGCTGGGCGAGCCGCTCGCCGCCTACCTCGTCCGCCTGCGCGAGGCCGGACTGGGTTCGCTGCCCGGCACCGCCGCGGAGATCCTCGACGACGAGGTGCGCGCCGTGCTGTGCCCCGACAAGATCGGCACCGACGAGTGGCTCGAGTGCCACCGCGAGGCGCACCGCGCAGGGATGCGGTCGAACGTGACGATGATGTTCGGCTCCATCGAGCACCCCCGCAGCTGGGTGCGCCACCTGCTCGCCACCCGCGAGCTGCAGCGCGAGACCGGCGGCTTCACGGAGTTCGTCGGACTGCCGTTCGTGCACATGGCGTCGCCGATCTACCTCCAGCGGCGCGCGCGGCGCGGCCCCACGTTCCGGGAGGTGCTGCTGGTGCACGCCGTCGCGCGCATCGCCTACCGCGGGCTCATCGACAACGTCCAGGTCTCATGGACCAAGGTGGGCGTGGACGGTGCGCGGCAGCTGCTGTCGTCGGGGTGCAACGACCTCGGCGGCACGCTGATGGACGAGAACATCTCGCGCGCCGCGGGGGCGAGCCACGGCCAGCGGATGGACGCCCATGCGTTCGCGTCGCTGGTGGAGCCGCTCGGGCGGACGTTGCGCCAGCGGACGACGCTCTACGCCGAGCCGAGCGCCTCGCGCGCGGCGGCCACGTCGCGCTGAAGCTGGGTCTTCAGCGCGTCGAGTCCGTCGAACCTGCGCTCGCTGCGCAGGAACCGCTCGAACGTCACCTTCACGCGGCGCCCGTAGAGGTCGCCGTCGAAGTCGATGAGGTGCGCCTCGAGCGTCGAGCGCGCGGCGCGCTCCACGACGGTCGGGCGGCGGCCGAGGTTGATGGCGCACGGACGCCACGTGCCGTCACCGGCGTCGAACCGCCCCGCGTAGACGCCGTCGGCGGGGAGGCAGATGCCGTCCGAGAGGTCGACGTTGGCGGTCGGGAACCCGATGGTGCGCCCGCGGTGGTCGCCGTGGACGACGGTGCCCCGCACCTCGAACGGGCGGCCCAGCAGGGTGGCGGCCGACTCGACCTGCCCGCCGGCGAGCGCACGTCGGATGGCGGTGCTGCTGACCGGCTCGACCACGCCGTCCGGTCGCGCCATGAGCCGCACCGGAATGACCTCGAAGCCGTGCTCGGCGCCCATCGCACGCAGCGTCTCGACGGAACCCGCCCGCCGGTGGCCGAAGTGGAAGTCCTCTCCGACGACCACACCGCGCACGCCCAGCCGGCCGACGAGCACCCGCTCGACGAACCGCTCCGGCGACTCGGAGGACTGCTCGTCGCCGAACGTCACGACGTAGGTGGCATCGACGCCGGTGCTGCCGAGCAGCTCGATCTTCTGCTCGTCGTCGGCGATGAGCAGCGGCGCCGTCTCGGGGCGCACGACGGACGCAGGGTGCCGGTCAAAGGTGACGACCACGCTGTGCGCACCGAGCCGGGCGGCTTCGTCGCGCACCTGGCCGATGACGGCGCGGTGGCCGATGTGCACGCCGTCGTACGCGCCTATGGTGACGACGCTGGGCGACACTTGGGGCTGCGGATCGCCGTCACGCACCACGAGCACGGCGCGTCACGCTACCGGCTCGGCCAGCACCACCTCCGGTCGTGCGCGGTCTCCGTCGGCCTCGTACACCGCGACGAGGGCACCCGACGCGTCGACGAGCGCCCACGGCCCGTCGCCAACGGGACGCGGGAGCGTCCGTCCGTTGCGCGCCGCCGCGACGTCGGCGTCGCCGCCCTCGATGCGCGCCATGCCGCGCAGCGCTGCGGCGGCAGGAAGCAGCTCGGCGGCATCCGGTGGTGCGGCCTCGCCGACCCGGAACGGCCCGACCCGCGTGCGCCGCAGCGCGCGCAGGTGCGCACCGACGCCGAGCAGCTGCCCCAGGTCGTCGGCGAGCGACCGCACGTACGTTCCCGACGACACGGTCACCGCGATGTCCCACACCGCGGGATCGCCGGTGGGCTGGACGTCGAAGCGCGACACGGTCACGCGACGCGGTGCGCGCTCGACCTCGACGCCCTCGCGGGCCAGTTCGTGCAACCGGCGGCCGTCCACCTTGAGTGCGGACACCATCGGCGGCACCTGGTCGATCTCCCCGGTCAACCTCGCCGCGGCCGCGCGCACGGCGTCGCCGTCGACGCCCGACGGGTCGCACGTCGCGACCACCTTCCCCGACGAGTCCAGCGTGTCCGTGCGCACGCCGAGCACGACCTGCGCGACGTAGTCCTTGTCCATGCCCTGCAGGTAGCGCATGAGCCGGGTCACCCAGCCCACGCCGACGAGCAGCACCCCCGTCGCGTCGGGGTCGAGCGTGCCGGCGTGGCCGATGCGGCGCTCGCCGAGCCGTCGACGCGCCATCCCGACGACGTCGTGGCTGGTCACCCCAGCTGGCTTGTCGACGACGAGCAGGCCGTGGACGACGGGCGGGCGCCGCCGCCCCACTACTCCTCCGTCCCGCCCTGGGCGTCGGCGCGGCGCTCGCGGTCGGCGCGCAGCAGCTCGTCGATGCGCTCCGCGCTGCGGATCGCCTCGTCCGGCCTGAACGAGAGCACCGGCGTCCGGCGCGCCTGCACCTGCGACGCAATCGCGGCCTGCAGCCGCTTCCGGTGCTCGCCGAGCGCCGCGAGGATCTCGGCGTCCCCCTCGGCACCGCGCATCGAGTCGAACCACACGGTGCCGCGCGTCATCTCGCGGTCGACCTCGACGCCGGTCACGGCCACGAGCGCGAGGCGCTCGTCGTCGATCTGCAGCAGTTCCTCGGCGACCACCTGGCGGATGGTCTCGCCGAGGCGCGCCTCGCGCGGGTAGCGGCGGGCGCCGCCCGACCTGCCACCCGATCCCGACGACCGTCCACGAGCCACGCCCCACCTCCCGTCGTCCGAACCCGCCGCCGCACCGGTGCGAGCGGCTGCAGCCCTACGATACGGGGGCTATGTCGGCGCACGGTTCGTCGCTCCAGGGCAACGAATCGGGGGCCCCGCCGCTGCGCTACACCGCGCACCTCGCACGCCAGATCGAGGCGAAGTGGCAGGACCAGTGGGAGCGCGACCGGACGTTCGAGGCGCCGAATCCTGCAGGCCCGCTGGCCGAGCCGGAGAAGGTGGGCGGCCGGCCGAAGCTGTTCGTGCTCGACATGTTCCCGTACCCGTCGGGGGCGGGCCTGCACGTCGGCCACCCGCTCGGCTACATCGGCACCGACGTGTTCGCGCGATTCAAGCGGATGACCGGATTCAACGTGCTGCACGCGCTGGGCTACGACTCGTTCGGCCTGCCGGCCGAGCAGCACGCGATCGTCACGGGCATCCACCCGCGCATCAACACCGAGTCGAACGTCGCCACGATGCGCCGCCAGTTGCGCCGCCTGGGCCTCGGCCACGACGCGCGCCGCAGCGTCAGCACCACCGATGAGGACTTCTACCGCTGGACGCAGTGGATCTTCCTGCAGGTCTTCGAGTCGTGGTACGACCGCGAGGCCGGTCGCGCGCGGCCGATTGCGGAGCTGATCGGGCAGTTCGAGCGCGGCGAGCGCGACACGGGACGCGGCCCGTGGGGGGCGCTCGGACCGGCCGAGCGCGCCGCGGTCGTAGACGGCCACCGCCTCGCGTACCTGGCCGACGCGCCCGTGAACTGGTGCCCCGGACTCGGCACGATCCTCGCCAACGAGGAGGTCACCGCCGAGGGGCGCAGCGACATCGGCAACTTTCCCGTCTTCAAGCGCACGATGCGCCAGTGGACGATGCGCATCACGGCGTACGCCGACCGCCTGATCGACGACCTCGACCGGCTCGACTGGCCCGAACCGATCAAGCTGATGCAGCGCAACTGGATCGGCCGCAGCGAGGGCGCGCGCGTGCGCTTCGCCTCGGCCGCGGGGCCGATCGAGGTGTTCACCACGCGGCCCGACACGCTGTTCGGCGCCACGTTCATGGTGCTGTCGCCGGAGCACCCGCTGGTGGATGAACTCGTCTCGGACGGCCAGCGCGCCGACGTCGCCGCGTACCGGGCGCGCGCCGCGTCGCTCGCCGACGCCGAGCGCACGGACGCGACGCGCGAGAAGACCGGGGTGTCGCTCGGTGCGACCGCCGTGAACCCCGCCACCGGCCGCGAGGTCCCCGTGTGGATCGCCGACTACGTGCTGATGGGCTACGGAACCGGCGCGATCATGGCCGTGCCGTCGGGCGACCAGCGCGACTTCGACTTCGCACGCGAGTTCGGACTGCCCGTCGTGCCGACCCAGCGGCCGCCGGACGCGTGGTTCGAGGCGCGCGGCATCCCGCCGACGCTGGACTGCTCGCAGTGGCCGGGGGCGTACGTCGGCGACGGGCCGTACGTCGGCTCGTCGAACGCCGAGGTGACGCTGGAGGGGTGCGACACCGTCGACGCCGCGGTGGCGCGGATGAATGCGTGGCTGGAGCGGGCGGGTCACGGACGGAGCGCCGTGACGTACAAGCTGCGCGACTGGCTGTTCTCGCGACAGCGCTACTGGGGCGAACCCTTCCCCATCGTCTACGACGAGCACGGCGTGGCGCGCGCGGTGCCCGACGCACTGCTGCCCGTCCGCTTGCCCGAGCTGGACGACTTCAAGCCGCAGGCGCTCGATCCCGACGACGAGCGCACCGACCCGATCCCGCCGCTCGCACGCGTGGGCCAGTGGGTGGACGTCGAGATGGACCTGGGCGACGGTCCGCGCCGCTACCGGCGCGAGGTCAACGTCATGCCGCAGTGGGCCGGCTCGTGCTGGTACGAGCTGCGCTACCTCGACCCGACCAACCGGAACGCGTTCGTCGACCCCGAGGTGGAGCGCTACTGGATGGGGCCGACCGGGCCGGGACACACCGGCGGCGTCGACCTGTACGTCGGCGGCGTGGAGCACGCGGTGCTGCACCTGTTGTACGCGCGCTTCTGGCACAAGGTGCTCTTCGACCTCGGCCACGTGTCGAGCGAGGAGCCGTTCCACCGGCTGTTCAACCAGGGGTACATCCAGGCGTGGGCCTACCGCGACGCGCGGGGCCAGACGGTGCCCGCCGCCGAGGTGGCCGAGTCGGACGGCTCGTGGACCTGGAACGGCCAGCCCGTCACTCGCGAGTACGGGAAGATGGGCAAGAGCCTGAAGAACGTCGTCACCCCCGACGAGATGTACGACGAGTACGGCGCCGACACGTTCCGTCTCTACGAGATGTCGATGGGGCCGCTGGACGCGTCGCGCCCGTGGAACACGCGCGACGTGGTGGGCATGCAGCGGTTCCTGCAGCGGGTGTGGCGCAACGTGGTGGACGAGGACACCGGCGAGCTGCGTGTCAGCAACGGTGCTGCCCCCGACGCACTGCGGCGCGAGCTGCACCGCGCCATCGCCGGCGTCGCCGACGACATGGCGTCGCTGCGGTTCAACACGGCGATCGCGAAGTTGATCGAGCTGAACAACGCGCTCACCGCGCACGTCAATGCGGCGGGCAGCAGCCCGCGCGAGGTGCTGGAGCCGCTGGTGCAGATGCTGTCGCCGCTGTGCCCGCACCTCGCCGACGAGATGTGGGAGCGCCTCGGCCGACGCGAGGTGCTGGCGTTCCACCCGTTCCCCGTCGCCGATCCGGCGATGCTGGCCTCCGACACCGTCGAGGTGCCGGTGCAGGTGAACGGCAAGGTCCGTTCGCGCATCGTCGTGCCCGTCGGCACGCCCGACGACGAGCTCGTGCGGCTGGCGATGGCCGACGAGAAGGTGGCTGCGCACCTCGACGGCCGCGCGCCGCGCAACACGGTGGTCGTGCCCGACCGCCTGGTCAACCTCGTCGTCTAGGCGCGGGCGAACAGCGCAGCGATCCGTTCGGGGTCGGGCGCGCCACGCAGCATGACGACGATCCGGCCGACGCCGGGCGCCGCCAGCCGCGTTCGGCGCGCCGAGCCGGGATCGAGGAGGTCGTCACCCTCGAACGCCCACACCGACGCCTCCATCCCCAAGCGGACCGCCTCGCCGAGGATGTTGTCTGCGCGGGGATGGTCCTCGCGGACGTTGATGCCCGCCGCGCCGAGCCGCGACGCGACGCGCACGAGTTCCACCGAGTTCACCCCGACCACGATGGGCGGGTGCGGTTCAGGCACGGCGAACCCGTCAAAGCGGCCCACCCCGCACCACGCCTGGCGCACGTCATCGACCACCGTTGCCAGGTGCTCGTGGCGCTCGGCAAGGGTCGGGTGCGGCGCGATGCCGGCAGCGATGAGTTCGCGGGCCCACGGACTGGTCGGGGATGCGCCGGCACCGATGCCGAGCGTGAACCGCCCGCCCGACACCCGCTGGACGGTCGCGGCGGCGTTGGCCAGCACTGCGGCGGGGCGCAGCACGGCGTTGGCGACGAGCGAGCCGAGTCCGATCGTCGACGTGGCCTGAGCAAGCGCGCCGAGTGCCGAGAAGCACTCGGGCGCGACGTGGCCTCCGACGGAATACGACGCAAGGTGGTCGGCGACCCACACCGTGGAGACCCCCGACGACTCGGCCGCCAGGGCCGCCTCCACGACCTGCGACCAGGGAGCCGCGCCGACGTTGAGGTGGAGGTCGAGGATCACCCCGTCATCGTGGCAGCAGAAACCAGACCGCCGCGCAAAAACAGTCGTGGAGCTGAGGGGAATTGAACCCCTGACCTCCTCCATGCCATGGAGGCGCTCTACCAATTGAGCTACAGCCCCGAGGGACGGCCCTGAGCCTACCGAGGGTGGGCCGTCCTTTCGAACCGGACTACCGGGCTACTGGCACTCCGTCTCGAAGTACGACGTCAGCGCCTGCTCGGCGGCCTTCGCATCCGCGGACTCGAGGACGGCGTTCGCGCCTTCGGTGTCCCCCGCCTGGGCCTTCGAGATCGACTCGGCGAGGAATCCGTTCCACGCATCGAGCTCGTCGGTCAGCTCGCTCGGCACGTACTTGCGCAACTCATCGAGCGACTGCTGGTACTCCTCGTCGTTGTACTGGTCGGGCGCTTGGATCGCCGCCCACGAGCTGAGACCAAGTGCCGTCACGGCGAGCGCCCCCATCGTGCAGTCGCCCATCGCGTTCTCGACGACCTGACCGGCGACGTTGTCCGCCACCGATCCGCACCCTGCCGCCGCCATGCTGACGGCCGCCACTGCGGCTACTGCTGCGATCCTGCGCATTCCCACCCTCCGTGTCCGGACCCGTGCGGCACGACGCGTGCCGGCGAGCGCGACGCTAGCAGCGACGGAAATCGCAGCCCTCAGGCTCCGCGTCGCTCGCGAAGCAACCCGATCGCCACCGCCGCCACGATCACGCCGCCGAGCACGATCGGGAGGACCGGCGGACCGCCCGACGAGCCGCTGCCGCCGGGGTCGCTGATCACCAGCGCGTTCACCGTGTCGGTGAGCGAACCCGACCACCGCACGGTGTCGTCGTCGATCTGCTCGAAGCCGTCGACCACGTCGATCCGGCCGGGCATCGTCACCGTCA
>JAGWXX010000094.1 GCA_018969685.1 Acidobacteriota bacterium
GCCTCCGGCGCGCAGCTGACGATCGCCAATTCCGACGAGGCACTGACTGCGACGTGGACCGCGACGTCCGGTTCCCAGGTCGCCGCGTCGGTGCGCCCGCTCGTGGAGCGCGAGTGGGCCGACGTCGCCGTCTCGGTCGAGCCCGCAACAGGGACGCTCACGCTCACCTCCACCGTGGTCGACGCCCCCGCCCTGCGGGCGCACGCGCGACAGGTCGCGACCGCGACGGGGCCGTCCTCTGCGCCCTTCGGCCCCTCGTCGCTCGCGCTCGCCGCTTCGATCGGTCGGGATGGCCGCCACGAACCCGCCACCTGCTTCAACGGGAAGCTCGAGGACGTCCGGATCGCAGGCACGGCCCGCAACGAACTGATCGCACACTGGGACTTCTCGCAGGGGATGACCACACAGGGCATCGTCGACGTGTCGGGTCGCGCCCACCACGGCCGCCTCGTCAACCTGCCGACGCGCGCGACGCGCGGCTCGCGGTGGACCGGCGACTCCCTCGCGTGGACCGTCGATCCGTCGGGCTACGCCGCAATCCACTTCCACGAGGACGACCTCGCCGATGCGGCGTGGGAGCGTTCGCTGACGTTCGAGGCGCCGTCGGACCTTCCCTCCGGCATCTACGGCCTGAGGGTCGCCCCGGCCGACGGCAGCACTCCGGAGTTCTGGGTTCCGTTCGCCGTCAGACCCGCGAAGGGCGCGCGCACCGCCCATGCGGCGTTCATCCTGCCGACGACGACCTACTGCACGTACTCGAACATGCACCTCCGCGTGAACGCCCAGTTCAACGAGCTGAACCAGGGACGGCTGACCGTCCTCGACAGCACGGACTTCCTCCTGATGGCCAAGCCGGAGCTCGGCAAGTCGTGCTACGACACGCACACCGACGGCAGCCCGGTGATCTACGCGAGCATGAACCGGCCGGTCGCGAACTTCCGTCCGTTCGGCCGGATCTACAAGTTCTGCCAGGACCTGATGTTCGCCGACTGGTTCGACGCCACCGGCATGGACGTCGACGTCATCACCGACGACGACATCGACCGCGAGGGCATCGACGCGATCCGTCCCTACCGGGCGCTCATGACGGCCTCCCACCCCGAGTACATGTCGCGGAAATTCCTCGACGCGCTCGACCAGCACCTCCGCGAGGGCGGACGACTCATGTACCTCGGCGGAAACGGCTTCTACCAAATGGCGGAGGTGCCCGAATCCCTGCCGCACGTCGTGGAGGTCCGGCGACCCGGCCAGGACAACCTGTGGCGGGTGAACCACGCCGAGGCGCTGTCCAGTACCTCGGGCCTCCCCACCGGGCTGTGGCGGAACATCGGCCGTTCCGAGAACGCGATGGTCGGCGTCGGCTTCCTCACGATGGGATTCGACGAGTGCGCCCCCTACCGCAGGAACACTGCCTCGAAGGACCCCAGGGCTGCGTGGATCTTCGCCGGCCTCGGCGACGACGAGCTGATCGGCGACTTCGGCGTCCTGCAGGGTGGCGCGGCCGGATACGAAATCGACCGCCACGACTCGGCCAAGGGCTCCCCCGCACACAGCCTCGTCGTGGCGTCGTCGTTCGGCCACAGCAACATGTTCGCGGTCACCAGTTCGTCGGTGCTCGACACCCTGCCCAATCCCGGCTCCGGCCTCGACAACCTCCGGGCCGACATGGTCTTCTTCGAGACGGGGCACGGTGGCGCCGTGTTCTCCGTCGGTTCGATCGCCTGGTGCGGGAGCCTCAGCCACAACGGCTACCGCAACAGCGTCTCGACCGTCATGCGCAACGTGCTCGAGCGGTTCGTCGATCCCGCGCCGTTCGCAATGCCGGAGATCCGATGAAGCCGGCGACGGCCGCCGGCACGCCGACCGGGAGGAGGAACCCGCGATGACCCAGACGACCGGAGGCAGCACCACGCTGCCGCGACCCGAACCGTCGCGCATCACCAGGATCGAACAGATCCCCCTGATCGTGCCCCTGGGCCGCGAGTACAAGGGCAGCTATTACTCGATGACGAAGCGGGTCACCATCCTGACCCGGGTACACACCGAGGACGGACTCGTCGGAACGGCGTACGCCGCCGACGAGGAGTCGAGCGTGTTCGAGATCATGAAGGTCGTCGAGAACGAGATCGCACCCCGCCTGATCGGCCAGGATGCGCTCGCGATCGAGCGATGCTGGGAACTTGCGTTTCCCGCCACCTTCGACCAGTTGCGCGACCGCAGGGTCTCGCTCGTCGCGGTCGCCGGCATCGACACGGCGCTGTGGGACCTGTTCGGCCACCGCGTCGGCATGCCCCTCTACCGGCTGTGGGGCGGATACCGGGACCGAATCCGCGTGAACATCATCGGCGGGTACTACGCGCCGCTCGACCAGATCAAGGACGAGGTCGCGGAGTGGCGAGACATGGGCCTGCGCGGCTGCAAGTTCAAGCTGGGGTCGAAGCCCGTCGACGTCGATGCCGAGCGGGTGCGGCTGTGCCGCGAGGCCGCCGGTGACGACTTCGTCATCACCATCGACGCCAACCAGGGCTACACGCTCCATGCGGCGCTGGAGCTGTGCCGGCGCGTGCGTGACTACGACATCCGCTGGTTCGAGGAGCCGTGCCGCTGGGCCAACGACGCACGGGACATGCGCGAGGTGCGCGCCCGCGGCGGCATCCCCGTGTGCGCGGGGCAGAGCGAGTTCTCCCCCGAGGGGTGCCGCGACCTCATGGAGGCCGGTGCCATCGACGTCTGCAATTTCGACTCGTCGTGGGCGGGTGGCCCGACGAACTGGCGGCGCAACGCCGCCGTCGCGCACCTCTATGGCGTCGAACTGGCCCACCACGAGGAGCCCCACGTCGCGGCGCACCTGCTGGCGAGCCAGCCGGCGGGCACCTACCTCGAGATCTTCCATCCCGACCGCGACCCGATCTGGTGGAACCTCATCGCCAACCGACCGCCCATCGTGGACGGCTATCTCGAGCTGCCCCAGGGCCCCGGGCTCGGCTGGGAGTACGACGAGGCCTTCATCGAACGGCACCGGGCCGACCGCTAGCGCGTCCATTCCGCCGTCCGCGGCGGCACAATTGCGGGGTGGCGGCACCGTCGACCCCTCCCGGCTCGCGCCCCAGCATCAAGGAGGTCGCCGAGCGCGCGGGCGTCGCCATCTCGTCCGTCTCCCGCGTCCTGTCCGGGCAGAAGGACGTCAGTGCCGCGATGCGCGACCGCGTCTACAAGGCGGTCAAGGAGCTCGGCTACCGCCCCAACGTGCTGGCGCGCAGCCTGCGGAGCCAGCGGAGCATGTCGATCGGCTTCGCCGTTGCCGACATCAGCAATCCGATCTTCGCCGACATCGTTCAGGGCGCCGAGCGCGAGCTGCGCTCGGCGGGGTATTCGCTGCTGCTGACCAACTCGGAGGGCGACCCCAACCTCGATGCCGACAACGTCCGCCTGCTGGAGGACCGTCAGGTCGACGGATTGCTCCTGGCGATGGCCGTGGAGAACCGCAACGAGGTGACGGAGGTGCTGCGCGAGAGCAAGCTGCCGATGGTCCTCCTCGACCGGGACACGCCGGAGGGGCTCCCCGCGCTGTCGGCGCACTTCGACCACAAGGTCGGCATGGTCGAGGCGGTCACCCACCTGCTCGAGCTCGGTCACCGGGACTTCGCGCTGATCATCGGCGGACCCGCGCTTCCCGCGCGTCTCCGCCGCACCGCCGTCGAAGAGACGCTCTGGGCGCGCGGCGGCCGGTGCATCACGGTCGACGGGGGCTTCGGCGTCGAGGGCGGCTACCGGGGGGCCAAGACCATCCTGGGTCGCAGTCCGATGCCGACGGCAATGATCGCTGCGGGCAACACCTTGATGGCCGGCGCACTGCGGGCGCTGCACGAGAACGGCGTCCGGATCGGCGAGGAGATGTCGTTCGTCGGGTGCGACAACGTGCTGGTCGCCGAGCTGCACGACCCCCCGATCGCCGTCGTCCAGCGCGACGCGGCGGAGCTGGGAGAGCAGGCGGCGAAGATGCTCCTTGCTGCGCTCTCCGACGAGGACCCGCGGGCCTACCGTGCCGAGCCCACCGTGCTGCCGACGCGGTTCATGCCGCGCGCCAGCTGCATGCCTCCCCGCGCCCGGTAGGGCGGGACCGGATTCACCGCATCGACTCCAGCACACCGGCGACCGCCGCGACCGTCGTCCGCGGGTTGACGATGCACAGCCGCAGCACCGTCTCGCCGCGCCACGTGGACGGCAC
>JAGWXX010000026.1 GCA_018969685.1 Acidobacteriota bacterium
GTCGGGGCTCGTGCGGGCGTGGCTGCCCCTCGCACTTCCGCTCGCACCGGGCGACCGGTTCGTGCTGCGCGAGACCGGGCGCGACGAGACCGTCGGCATCGGCACGGTGCTCGACGTCGACCCCGTCGCGCCGCTCGCCTCGGCCGACCCCGACCCGTCCCCCCGCAGGCTCGTCGCGGCGCGCGGCTGGGTGCCGTTGCGCGACCTGCCGCTGCTCGCGGGGCGCGCGCTCGCGGACGGCGACGTCGAGCGCAGGGTCGGCGACTGGGCCACGACCGACGCGGCGTTCGCCGGTGCAGAGGAACGGCTCGTCGCGGAGGTCGCAGCGGCGGGCGACCTCGGTACCGACGTCGCGCGGCTCGACCCGCGCGACCTGGCGGTGGTCCGCGCATCCGATCGGCTCCGCACCGATGCCGGTCGCATCCGTCTGGCGGGCGCGTCCGGCGTCGCCGACCACCCCTACCTCGCGGCGTTCGAGCGGGCGGGGTGCGCGCCGCCCGATGCCGACGGCCTCGATCGCGCCGTGCTCTCGCAGCTGGTGCGCACGGGCGCACTGGTGTCGTGCGACGGCACCATCTTCCACCCGACGGCCGTCGCCCGCGCCGTCGCGTCTGCTCGCGCGCTGCTCGCCGCGAATCCCGGCGGCTTCACCGTGTCGGCCCTGCGCGAGGCGCTCGGCATCACCCGCAAGCACGCCGTGCCGCTCGCGGAGCACCTCGACCGCGAGGGCGTGACGCGGCGCCGGGGCGACGTCCGCGTCGCCGGACCGAGGCTCGAACGCGCCTAGTGGCGCGCGGCGCTGCGGCCGAGAATCGCGGCCCCCGCGAGCGCGAGGCCCGAGCCCACGATCGCCAGCACTGCGACGTGCTCGCCGCGCACGACCGTGCCGAGCGAGAGGGACACGACCGGCATCACGTAGGTGGTCGCCGACGCGCGCGTCGCGCCGGCCCGTCCCGCGAGCGTGGCCGACAGCGCGTGCGCGACGGCCGTCCCCAGCACGCCGAGCAGCAGCACCGCGAGGGCGGGACGCCACGCGAAGTCGCTCTCATCCAGCGACGCGACGCCGAGCGGGGCCAGCAGCACGAGCGCCACCATCTCCGCCCGCCACAGCACCGGCAGCGCGCCGTGGCTGCGCTGCAGCGGCGCGGCGACGTTGATCGCGAAGCCGTACATCACGACGGCGACGAGGATCATCGCGACGCCGCTGGCGCTCGACGATCCCTCGCCGATCGTGGGCAGCGCGATCAGCACGACACCCACGAGCCCGACGAGGATCCCGGTGAACTGGCCGCGCGACGGGAGGCGCCGGTGGATCGTCGACGCGACCAGGAGCGCGAAGACCGGCGTTCCCCCGTTGAGCATGCCGGTGACGCTGGACGACACGTGCTGCTCCGCGTAGGGGAACAGCGTCAGCGGCACCGCCAGCCACAGCACGCCGAGCAGGGCGATCCTCGGCCACGCATCGCGCGGAACGGGTGCGCGCGAGGCGGGGAGCACCGAGAGCGTCGCGAAGCCGAGCAGCACGCGCAGCGGCGTGATCAATCCGGGCGACAGCGACTCGAGCCCGACGGCGATGAGGAAGAACGACGAACCCCAGATCAGGCCGGGGACGACGAACAGCACCCAGTCCAGCGGCTGGAAGCGGCCGATCGCGGGCGCCGAGGGGTCAGCTGCGCCCATCGCGCCGCCCGCGCTCGCGGTAGTCGCGGGCCGCGCCCTCGAGGGGCTCGACGAGCAGCGTGACGCCGTCGATGCCCGCGACCCTGCACGCGGTGCCGGCCGGCAGCGGGGTCGCACGGTTCGTGCGGGCGCGCCACGACGCTCCCGCCACCTCGACGAATCCCTCGGGCTCGACGGCGCTCGTCGCCGTGCCGTCCATGCCCACGAGCCACTCGCGGCCGATCGTCGGCGTCGCGAACCTCGTCCGCACCATCGACGGCATTCCGACGACGAACGCGAGGAGGATCGACGCGGTGCCGGCGACGAGGGTCAGCCACGGGAGCCGCATCGACGACCCGTCGATCGGCTGGTACAGCGACAGCGACGCGACGCCGAACAGCAGCGACCCGACCCACGTCCACAGCCGCGGCACGCCGACCTGGACGTCGATCGCGAACGCGAGGAACGCGAGGACCAGCGCCACGACGGCGACGGGGCGCACCGGGAGCGCGGCGAACCCGTAGCACCCCAGCACCGCGCAGACCGCTCCGGTGGCGCCCGCGATGCCGATGCCCGCGGTGAAGAACTCGAAGATGAGGAGCGCCAGTCCCGCGGCGACCAGCAGGTACGCGACGGGCGGACTCGCGACGGTGTGCATCAACTGGCCCATGAGCCCGAGCTTGAAGAAGCGCGCCGTCGTCGCGTCGCGCACGACCTGGCCGTTCGCGTCCACGCGCTCGACCACGGTGTCGAGCACCGCGCCCCGGGCCTGCACGCCGTCCAGCGCGAGCAGCATGTTGCGGATCACCGGGACGCCGTCGTCGCCGCCCGCGTACCGCAGCACCCCCGCCGTCCTCGCCTCGTCGAAGCCGAGACTCGACGTGCGCAGGACGGCATCGGCGCGCCCGAAGGTGACGGGGGAGCCGTCCAGCTCGATCAGCTTCCCGCTGTATCCAATGCGCGCGCCCGGCGCCATGGCCGTCACGTCCGCGACGGCGAGCAGCTGCGCGGACAACCCGTAGGCGCGCGCGCCCGTCGGACCGACCCACACTGCGACGGGGACGGGCGACGCCGCGACCGCCTCGAGCACCTCGGACATCCGCTCGCGGGAGACGACCGCTCCGCGGGAGTTCACCTGCAGCACGACCGCCTGCGCGCCGTTGCCGGCCGCGCGCACGAGCGCATCCTCGATCGCACCGGCGACGACCTCGTCCACCAGTCCGCTCACCGGGACGACGTCGACGGGGGCGAGCGACGCGGATTGACCGTCGTCCGCGCGCACCGTGCCCGCGATCGCGGCGGCCCCCGCGAGCACGAGGAACATGGTCGCAAGTGCACGCCGCATGGTCGGTGGAAGACGGTATCGGGCGGGCCCTCGTCGCGCGCAACCGGGTAGCATCGCGCCGTGCACATCCTCGTCGGCACCGACGCGCAGTGGGTGCTCGACGACGTGCTCGCCGCACTCGGCGCCCTCGACACGTCGTTCGTCGTGTGCCGCGACGGTCGCGACGTTCCGTCGGTGGTCGCCGCCCGTGCCCCCGACCTCGCGGTGCTCGACTCGCAGTTCGGGACCATGGGCGCGATGGCGGTGACCATGAACCTGCGCCTCGACCACAGCTCGCACCGCATCCCGCACGTGCCCGCGCTGATCCTGCTCGACCGCTCCGCCGACGTGCACCTCGCCAGGCGGTGCGGTGCCGAGGGCTGGATCGTCAAGCCCCTCGACGCGCTGCGACTCCGTCTCGCCGCCCGCGCGGTCGCCGGCGGTGGCGCGTGGCACGACGGTCCGGTCGACGGGTCCGGCTCGGTCGCCGGCGCCGTTGCCGCGCCGAGCGCGTAGCTCGGTAGCATCTCGTCCGTCAATCCGGGGATTAGCGCAGCTTGGTAGCGCGCCACGTTCGGGACGTGGAGGCCGGGAGTTCAAATCTCCCATCCCCGACCAACTGCCGTCGTCGGTCGCGACCGTCGCACTCGCCGCGTGGCGCGCACCGGACTTTTCGTCAAACCCCCGCGATCGCCGCACGGGGGCTGCGACACTGACATTGCACATGCCCCCCGCCATCCCCCCTGGCCTGCTCCCGCGCGACGGGCGCTTCGGCAGCGGACCGTCCAAGATCCGCCAGGAGCAACTGGACGAACTCGCGTCGTCGCCGCTCCTCGGCACGTCGCACCGGCAGGCTCCGGTGCGCGCGCTGGTCGCGCAGATCCGCTCGGGGCTCGTCGACCTGTTCGGTGCTCCCTCCGGATGGGAGGTGCTGCTCGGCAACGGCGGCGCGACGGCGTTCTGGGATGCCGCGCTCTTCGGACTCGTCGAGCGCCGCAGCGCCCACCTCGTGTTCGGCGAGTTCTCGTCGAAGTTCGCGGAGGCGTCCACCGCCGCACCGCACCTCGACGACCCGCACGTCGTCACGGGCGAGCCGGGGACGGTGCCGGCACTGCAGCCGACCGGTGCCGATGCGATCTGCCTGACCCACAACGAGACCTCGACGGGCGCCGCGCTCGACCTGTCGGCCGCGCGGTCCGCGGGCGACGGACTCGTGCTCGTGGACGCGACGTCGGCAGCGGGCGCGATGCCCGTGCCCCTCGACCAGGTGGACGTCTACTACTTCTCGCCGCAGAAGGCGCTGGGCTCGGAAGGCGGGCTCTGGCTGGCGCTGTGCTCGCCGCGGGCCGTCGCACGGATCGAGTCGCTGCGCCGGTCGCGCTGGTCGCCGGGGTTCCTCGACCTCGGCGCCGCGCTCGACAACTCGCGCCTCGACCAGACGCTCAACACCCCGGCGATCTCCACGCTGGTGCTGATCGGCTCGCAGCTGCGCTGGATGCTCGACCGTGGCGGGCTCGAGTGGGCCGCCGCGCGCAGCGCGGAGTCGTCGTCGATGGTGTACCGGTGGGCGGAGCGCTCGGACTGGGCGTCGCCGTTCGTCCGCGACCCGCGGCACCGGTCGCCGGTCGTGGCGACCGTCGACCTCGAGGGCGTCGACGCCGCGGAGGTGTGCGCCGCGCTCAGGGCGAACGGGGTGGTCGACACGGAGCCGTACCGCAAGCTGGGGCGCAACCAGGTGCGCATCGCCACCTTCCCCTCCGTCGAGCCCGACGACGTCGGACGGCTGCTCACCTGCATCGACTGGGTCGTGGAGCACCTCGCATGAGCGCCGACGTCGTCGTCGCCGAGGCCATCGCGGCGACCGCGATCGAGCGGCTGCGCGCATCGGGCCACTCGGTCGCTGATTGCGCCGGACGGTCTCGCGACGACCTGCTCGCCGCGGTCGCCGGCGCGCGTGCGCTGATCGTGCGCTCCGCCACCGCCGTCGACGCCGGGCTGCTCGACCGCGCGCCGCGCCTGGAGGTCGTCGCCCGTGCCGGGGTGGGACTCGACAACGTCGACGTCGCGGAGGCCACCGCCCGGGGCGTGCTCGTCGTGAACGCGCCCGAGTCGAACGTGCTCTCCGCCGCGGAGCACACGATGGCGCTCATCCTCGCCATGGCCCGCAACGTGCCCCAGGCGCACCGCTCGCTCGCCGAGGGGCGCTGGGAGCGCTCGCGCTGGGAGGGATTCGAGCTGGCCGGCAAGGTGCTCGGGATCCTCGGGCTCGGGCGCATCGGCGCCCTCGTCGCCCAGCGGGCGCGCGCGTTCGACATGCACGTCGTCGCGCACGATCCGTTCGTCTCGGCCGGCCGGGCGCGCGACCTCGGCGTCGATCTGCTCTCCCTCCCCGACCTGCTCGCCACGAGCGACGTCGTCACCGTCCACCTGCCGAGGACGCGCGAGACGACGGGGCTGATCGGCGCGGAGGCGCTCGCGTCGGCGAAGCACGGGATCCGCATCGTCAACGTCGCGCGCGGCGGCATCGTCGACGAGGGCGCGCTGCTCGACGCGCTCGGGTCGGGCCGCGTCGCGGGCGCGGCGCTCGACGTGTTCGTGCACGAGCCACCGACGGGGTCGCCGCTCGTCGGCCACCCGAACGTGGTGGCCACGCCGCACCTCGGCGCGAGCACCGCCGAGGCGCAGGACCGCGCGGGCGCCACCGTGGCCGACATGGTCTGCCTCGCGCTCGCCAACGAGTTCGTCCCGTTCGCGGTGAACGCCGGCACCGGCGAGGTGCACGAGGCGCTGCGGCCCTTCATCCCGCTCGCCGAGCGCATCGGCAGGGTGTTCGCGTCCTACGTCGGCGCGCCGCCCGCCGACCTGGAGGTGTCGGTGCAGGGCGAGATCGGCGCCTACAGCCCCGAGCCGATCGTGGCGAGCGCCCTCGTCGGTGCGATGTCGACGTGGTCGGACCAGCGGGTGTCCATGGTCAACGCGCCGCGCGTCGCGTCGGACCTCGGCGTCGCCGTGCGCGCCGGCGCCGTGACGGCCTCGGCGCACCACGACTTCCTCAACCTCGTCGAGCTGCGCGCATCGGGACGGAGCATGGCCGCCACGCTGACGGGCCGCCGCCGCGAGGCCCGCATCGTGATGATCGACGGGCACACCACCGACGTGCCGCCGTCGCGGTGGATGCTGGTGGTCAAGAACGACGACGCACCGGGTGCGATCGGGCGGGTGACCACCGCGCTCGGCGACGCGGGCGTGAACATCGCCAACATGGGCGTCGGCACCACCGAGGCGCCGGGCACGGCGATGATGGTGATCGCGACCGACACCGAGGTGCCGCGCGCGACCGTCGAGGTGCTGCGCGGGCTCGCAGGCATCTCCGACGTGCAGCAGGTGGCCGGGTAGCACACCCGGCCCGCCGGCGAACCGGCTAGTCGCCGCCCTTCCGCCGCGTGCCGGCGGTGCGCGCCCGCTTCGCCGTGCCGGCCTTCCTCGCGGTCGGCCGCCCCTTGCCGCGCCTCCGGTGGGTCGTGTCGACCACGACCTCGTGGCGGCGGCCCCACTCGCTCGCCACGGACTGGATCATCGCGGCGGCGGGCAGCGCGAGCACGGCCCCCACCGCGCCGAGCAGTGCGGCGCCGGCAATGGCCGACGCAAACGCCACCGCAGGGTGCATCTGCAGCGTGCGCGCGGTGATGCGCGGTGCCACGAGGTAGTTCTCGACCTGCTGGTACACCACGATCACGATCACCACGAAGACGGCCTGCCCCGGCGACTCGAGGAACGTGAGCAGCAGCGGCAGCACCGCCGCGACGTAGGTGCCCAGCACCGGCACGAACTGCGAGATCACGCCCACCCACAGCGCGGTCGCGAGCGGCGCAGGACTGCCGATCACCTGGAAGGCCAGCCAGTGCACCACCGTCGACACCACCGCCAGCAGCGTGCGCGAGTACAGGTAGCTGCCGGTCTTGTCGATCGCCATCTGCCACGTGTCCATCACGATGCGCTGCCGCTCGGGCGCGAGCCGGCTGCAAATCGCCCGCCGCAGGCGCGGTGCGTCGGCCACGAGGTAGAAGGTGAAGAGCAGCACGGTGAACACCTGCAGCGCGCCGCCGAGCACGTCGATCGACAGCGAGAAGACCCGCGACTGCTGGTTGCTGATGAACTCCTGCACCGGGCCGTCGGGGTCGGTGATCGCGTCGTTCACCTCGGCGGGATCGATCTTCGTGCCGAAGTTGCCGTTGAGGAAGTCGACCGACTCGGTGACGTAGCGGTCGCTGTTGCGCAGCACGTCGGCGACCTGCGACCCGACCAGCGACCCGACCAGGCCGATCAGCGCCGCGAACGCAAGGAGCGTCCCGACGAGGATCGCAGCCGTGCCGAGGCCGCGCGACCACTTCCGCCGCTCGAGGAAGTTGACGCCCGGCTCGATCGCCAGCGCGAGGAACAGCGCGATGAGCAGCAGCACCAGCAGGCCGGACAGCTGGTGGAACACCTCGCGGACGACGAGCGCCGCGAGGAAGCCCGACCAGAAGAGGACGACCGCCCTCCCGATCCACCGCGGCATGTCGTCGTCCACGGCGCTCGACGGTACCCGCTCCGTCCTGCGCGGGCGCCGCGCTGCTGGCACGATGTGACGCATGGCCGTGCTCGACGACCTCCGTCAGCGCCTCGCCGACGCGCTGCGCGACCGCGTCGCCGGGCCCGGTGCCGAGGAGCGCGCGGCACAGCTGATCGGCGCACCAGGCCCGAGGTGGTTTGCGGACGACCGGCCCATCCGCACGGTGCACGCCGACGCGTCGATGTTCGTCGGCGGGCTCCGCGCCCTGCTGCTGCAGACGCTCCACCCACTCGCAATGGCGGGCGTCGCACAGCACTCCGACTACCGCCACGATCCGTGGGGACGCCTGCAGCGCACGGCCGACTTCCTCGCCGCCACCACCTACGGCACCGCCGAGGTGGCACGGCAGACCGTCGACCGCGTGGCCGCCGTGCACCGGCGCGTGACCGGCACCACGCGCGACGGACGGACCTATTCCGCGTCGGATCCGCACCTGCTGCGCTGGGTGCACGTCGCCGAAGTGGACAGCTTCCTCGCCGCGCACCGTGCGTACGGCGCGCTGCCGCTCGGCCCCGACGGGCGCGACGGCTACGTCGCCGACATGGCGGTGGTCGCGCGCGCGCTCGGCGTGCCGGCGCCGCCGACCACCGAGCAGGCGCTCGCCGACCAGTTGGCGGCGTTCCGGCACGAGCTGCGCAGCACGCCCGAGTCGCGCGACGCCGTCCGCTACCTCGTCGCCAACCCGCCGCTGCCCGTGCCGGCACGGCCGGTGTACGGCGCGCTCGTCGCCGCGGCGGTCGCGACGCTGCCGGCGTGGTCGCGGCCGATGCTGCGCCTGCCGTGGCTGCCGGTCGCCGAGCGCGTCGCGCTGCGGCCGTTGGGCTCACTGGTGACCGAGGGGATCCGGTGGGCGACGTTCGCAGACTCGCCGTTCCGTCAGGCCGACGCAGCCTCCGCCACGAACCTGTCGTAGAGCCGCTGCTGCAGCGGATCGTCCGCAGCGGTGTCCTCCGGGTGCCACTGCACGCCGACGAGCCACTGATCCTCGTGCTCGAACGCCTCGAGCAACCCGTCCGGCGCCCACGCCACCGGACGGAGGCCCGCGCCGGTGCGCGCGATGCCCTGGTGGTGGAACGACGCGCCGTGCAGCGACGTGCCGCCGGTGGCACCGGCGAGGATCGAGCCCTGCTCGAGGCGCACCTCGTGCAGCGCGAACTCGGCGCCGACCGGGAAGCCCGTCGGCTTGTGGTCGACGTGCACCGGCCCGGGCGGCAGTTCGCCGATGTCCTGCACGAGCGATCCTCCGAGCACCACGTTGGCCACCTGCATGCCGCGGCACACCGCGAGCACCGGGGTGCGCTGCGCGAGCGCCGCGCGCAGCAGTGCCATCTCGAAGCGGTCCTGCACCGGCAGCACGCCGTACACGTGGGGACCGGTCTCCTCGCCGTACCACGCGGGGTCGACGTCGCCGCCGCCCATCAGCAGCAGCGCGTCGAAGCGCTCGACCAGCGCGGCTGCACCGTCGTCGGAGATCTCCTGCGTCGCCAGCACCACCGGCTCGCCGCCGGCACGGAGCACGCAGTCGAGGTAGCGGCGGCCGGCGAAGCACACCGCGTCGCGGGAGACGCGGCTCGGCTGTCCCTGCCGTCCCGCGACCGCGACGAGCGGCGTCACTCGGCGACGGTGATGGCGACCGAGCGGATCGTGACGTCGGTGACGGGCCGGTCGCCGGGGCCGACGGCGACCTTCTGCATGGCGTCGACGACGTCGAGACCCTTCACGACCTGGCCGAACAACGAGTACTGCGGCGGCAGCTGGACGCCGCTCTGGCCGCTGACGATGAAGAACTGGCTGCCGTTGGTGTTCGGGCCCGCGTTGGCCATGGCCACGCTGCCGATCTGGTAGCGGCCGGGCTTCGGCAGCTCGTCGCCGAACTTGTAGCCGGGGCCGCCGCGACCGGTGCCGTCCGGGTCGCCGCCCTGGCAGACGAAGCCGTTGATGATGCGGTGAAAGATGACGCCGTCGTAGTAGTGGTGCAGCGCGAGGAAGACGAAGTTGTTCACGGTCGTCGGCGCGGTGACGGCGTCGAGCGCGATGACGATCTCGCCCATCGAGGTGTCCATCGTCGCCGTGTACCGCTTCTCGGGGTCGATGCCCATCTCCGGCGGCGCGGCGAAGCGCTGCTGCTTGGGGGCGGAACCGTCGAAGGAGGGGAACGTGGACATGGGGCGACACGCTACCGAGCCGGCGCGCGGGCCGACGGTCGCGATTGCCGCCACGTAGCATCGGCGCCGTGACCGACCATGCCGCCAACCTTCCGGCCGGACCGCCGCTCGACCTCGACGCCATCGCCGCCGACCTCGACGCCGTCGACGCCGCGCTCGAGCGGCTCGAGGACGGCACGTACTTCACCGACGAGGTGACGGGGCAGCCGATGGATCCCGCCGTCCTCGCCGCGCGCCCCACGGCGCGCCACGCCTAGCGCCCGTCGCGCGCCGTCGATGCGGTGACCTCCCCGGCCCGCGGCGACGCGAAACGAGGAGGTGGAGCGACTACCGGTCGCGCAGCTTGGCCAGCAGCCTCAGGATCTCGAGGTACAGCCAGACGATGGTGACCAGCAGGCCCAGGGCAGCGAACCACTCCATGTGCTTCGGCGCGCCCGCTCGCTCGGCCTGCTCGATGAAGTCGAAGTCGAGAGCGAGGTTGAACGCCGCGATCGCCGCGACGACGAGGCTGAACCCGATGCTGAACGCGCCGGAGCCGCTCGGCACGATCTCCGCGCCGAACAGCGACGCGACGAGGGCGACCAGGTAGAAGACCATGATGCCGAGCGTCGCGCCGACGATGACGCGGCGGAACGTGCTGGTCACGCGCAGCACGCGCGTGCGGTACAGCGCGAGCATCACGAGGAACACGCCCATCGTGGCGCCGACGGCCTGCAGCACGATGCCGTCGTACGCGACGTTGTAGACCTTCGAGATCGCGCCGACGACGAGGCCCTGCAGCACGGCGTAGACCGGCGCGAGCACGCGGGCCCATGCCGGCTTGAACGTCGCGACGAGCGCGGCGACCATGCCGCCGATGGCGGCGGCGAACAGCCAGCCCGGCAGCGCCACGGTGCCGTCCGGGGAGGTGGCCACCTGGCCCCAGCCCACCACCGCGGCCGCGAGCATCACGACGGCGAGCATCAACGTGGCGCTCATCGCGCCGCGCGCCGTCATCACGGCGCCGGCGGGCGTCCACGCACTGACCGGACCGTCGGTGACGGGCGGCGCCCACGTGGAGGTGCCGGACGAGCGCTGCGGAGCGGCCCACCCGGCCTCTCCCGCACCGCGACGGGACGCTCCCTCGAAGACTCGGTCGTTCAACAGCGGGTTCGACATGTCTCGCAATGTAGGGCACGGGTGCGACGCACGGCATGTCGTGCCCCATCAGCGCAGGTCTCCCGACCGCGCGAAAATCCCCGCGGATTCATCGGGACGACCGGTTGCGGCACGAGCCCCCCTCGGTATCGTGACGCCGTTCGCGCCCAGTTCGGGCGCCAGGAGGTGCCGTGGCCAAGGATCGGATCGACCGGGACGACGAAGACCTCGTCCGGCTCTACCTCACCGACATCGGCCAGTACGCACTGCTCACGAAGGACGACGAGGTCCGACTCGCCAAGGCCATCGAGGCCGGCAAGGAGGCCGAGGCGGAGCTGGCAAAGGGCGGCACGAAGCTCACGCCGGCGAAGCGCAAGGAGCTCCGCCGCATCCGGCAGGACGGCGTGAAGGCCGACCGGCAGTTCGTGCAGTCCAACCTGCGCCTCGTCGTGTCGATCGCGAAGAAGTACCAGGCCTCGGGCCTCCCGCTGCTCGACCTGATCCAAGAGGGCAACCTCGGCCTGATCCACGCGGTCGAGAAGTTCGACTGGCGCAAGGGATTCAAGTTCTCCACCTACGCGACGTGGTGGATCCGCCAGGCCATCACGCGCGGCATCGCCAACACGGGCCGCACGATCCGCCTCCCCGTGCACGCGGGCGACACGCTCGCGCGGCTGCAGAAGGCGCGCTCGCGCCTCGAGCTGAAGTTCGGACGCCCCGCGACGCTGTCCGAGCTCGCCGCCGAGGTGGAGATGCCCGAGGACAAGGTGACCGAGGCGCTGCGCTTCGCATCCGAGCCGCTGTCGCTCTCCGAACCGCTCCGCGAGGACGGCGACGCCGAACTGGGCGACGTCGTCGAGGACCGCTCGGCCGAGTCGCCGTTCGAGATGGCCGCCACGTCGCTGCTGCCCGAGGAGATCCAGCGCCTGCTGGCGCCGCTCGACCAGCGCGAGCGCGAGATCCTCGCGCTGCGCTTCGGCCTCGACCGGGGCGAGCCGCGCACGCTCGAGGAGGTCGGCGAGGCCTTCAAGCTCACGCGCGAGCGCATCCGCCAGATCGAGGCGCGCGCGATGAGCAAGCTGCGCCACCCGTCGAGCGACACCGGCGCCCGCGACCTGCTGTCCGTCTAGCGCCGCTTGCCGCGCCGCCGGTGGCGGGCGGCATGGCGGAGGTGGACGGGAATCGAACCCGCCGAACGGGGTGTTGCCCCGTTCCAACCGTGTTGAAGACGGCGGAGTCCACCAGGCACTCAGACACCTCCGCGCGGCAACCTAGCCGCGCGCCGCACACATCGGCCGCGTCGCGACGGAACGGTCCGTGCGACGGAGGGAACACGGTGCACGCATCACGCACGCGCCCGGCGCTCGCCGGTGCGTCGTCGGAGTCCGGTCGATGATCGTCTGCTGGTCGGCGAAGGGCGGCAGCGGCACGACGGTCGTCGCCGCGGCGCTCGCCGTCACGCTCGCCGGCCGCACGGACGGTGGGGTCACGCTGGTCGACGCGGCGGGCGACGTGCCCGCCGTGCTCGGCGCGGCCGAACCGGGCGGGCTCGGGCTCGGCGACTGGCTCGCCAATTCGGACGCTCCGGCCGAAGCGGTGGCGAACCTCGTGGTGCCGTGCGCCGACGGCATCGGCGTCGTGCCCCGCGGCACGGTCGATCCACGCGCCAGCGGCGCGGGAACGGCGCGGCTCGCGGCGTTCGCCGCCGCACTGGACGGCCGCAGCACCGTCGTCGACGCGGGCAGCGGCGCGTCGGCGTACCTCGACCTCGTCGCCGTCGCGCGCACGTCGCTGCTCGTGGTGCGGCCCTGCTACCTCGCCCTGCGTCGCGCGGTCGCACTCGGCGGACGGGCCGACGGCGTGGTCCTCGTGTCCGAACCGGGCCGTGCGCTCGGCCGGCACGACGTCGAGTCGGTGCTCGGCGCACCGGTGGTGGCCGAGGTGCCGGTCGAGCCGTCGCTCGCCCGCGCCGTCGACGCCGGTCTGCTCGCCACGCGCATCCCCCGTTCGCTGTCGTCGGTGCTGGGACGGGTGGCGTGACCGCCGTCGCCGACGACGGGCTCCTCGACCTCGTCGACCACCTCGCGTCGCAGCTGCGCGACGAGCGCGGCGATCTGCTCGGTGCCGCCGCAGCGCACGCGCGCGCCGCCGCCCCCCTCCTGCCGCCCGATCTCCACGGCCGCATCGCGCGCCAGGCCGTCGCCGCGGCAACCGGGTGCGGCCCGCTCGAGCGCCACCTCGCGCGGCCCGACGTGCGCGAGGTGCTCGTCAACGCGGGCCGTGAGGTGTGGGTCGAGGACCGGTCGGGTCTCCGCCGCGCGGGCGACCTCGCCGACGGCGAGCTCGCCGCGATCGTCGAGCGCATCCTCCTGCCGCTCGGCAAGCGGCTCGACCGCACGTCGCCGATCGTCGACGCCCGCCTCGCGGACGGGTCGCGCGTGTGCGCCGCGATTCCACCCGTCGCCACCGACGGCCCGTGCCTCGCCATCCGTCGGTTCGGCACCGAGAGCGCCGGGCTCGACGACTTCGGCGGCCCCGCGTGCACCGACCTGTTGCGCGAGGTCGTCGACCGGCGGCTGAACGCCGTCGTGTCCGGCAGGTCGTCGTCGGGCAAGACGACGCTCGTCGGCGCGCTGTGCCGCGCGGTGCCCGACGGCGAGCGCATCGTCGCGGTCGAGGACGTCGCCGAGCTCCGATTCGGCCACGGCCATGTCCTGCGGCTCGAGGTGCCGCCGCACGGGGCCGACGGTGGCGGCGCGGTGACGCTGGGCGACCTGCTGCGCGCCGCGCTGCGGCTGCGCCCCGACCGGCTGGTCGTCGGCGAGGTGCGAGGCGCCGAGGCCGCCGACATGGTCGCCGCACTCAACACCGGCCACGACGGGTCGTTCACCACGTGCCACGCCAACTCCGCGCGCGACGCGGCGCGGCGCATCGAGGCGCTGGTGCTCGCCCACCACCCGCAGTGGTCGCGCGACGCCGTGCACGAGCACGTCGCCCGCGCCATCGACGTCGTCATCCACGTCGAGCGCGCCGACGACGGCCGGCGGCGCATCGCCGACGTCGTCGAGCTGCCGGGCGACCCAGGCGGCGGGGGACGCGACGTGCTCGTGGACGGCGTGCGCACGGCCGACCTGCTCCGGACGCGACGGACGGCGCACCCGTGAACGGGGCCATCGCCGCGTCCGTCGTCCTCGTCGGCAGTGCCGCGTCCGGTGGGTGCATCGCGCTCGCCGCCCACGCAGCGGCCGCACCTCGGCTGCACGCATCGTGGGTGCGCAGCAGGCTCCTCCCCGCCGCGGCGCGCACCCGTTCGCGACGAGCGGACCGGGTCGATCTCGCCGACCTCCTCGACGCCGTCGCGCGCCAGGTGCGCACCGGAACGTCGGTTCCCGCGGCACTCGTCGCATCGGTGAACGGATCGGCGCACCTCGCGCCATGGCTCGGCGACGTCGTCCGGCGGTGCCGGTCGGGCGACGCTGCCCTCGGCCGGCACCCGGTCTCCACCCCGCACGACCGCGAAGGTCGCGTCGCGCACCGTGCGCTCGTGCTCGCCGGCACGTCGCAGCACGGTCCGCTCGAGCACGGCGCCGCGATCATCCGGCTGGAGCGGTCGCTCCGCGCGGAGCGCCGGGCAGCGGTCGCCCCCGTCCGGGCGTCGGTGCGCATTCTCACGCTCGCCCCGGTCGCCCTCCTCGCGTGGCTGCTGGCGCGCTCGCCCGAGGTTCGCGAGACGGTCACGGGTTCGCCGGCCGGCCTCGGCTCGGTGACGGCCGGCGCGGTGCTCAACCTGGCGGGTCGCTCCTGGATGGGACGCATCGTGTCGGGAGCCGTCCGGTGACGGCGGGCGCGGCGTTCGCCGATGCCACCGCGGCCGCACTGGCAGGTGGACTGCCGCCCGCCGCCGCAGTCGTGGCCGCCGCCGACTGGATCGACCATCCCGGCGGCGCCCACGTGCGGCGGTGCGCAGACGCGCTGCGGCACGGCGCGCCATTCGACGAGGCGTTGCGACGACTGCGCAGCGACGCCGGGCCGCCCGTGCACGCGGCCGTCGACGCCCTCCTCGCCGCCTTCCGCGACGGACTCCCCGTCGCGACGGTGCTGCAGCGCCTCGCGGAGGAGTCGCGCGACGAGCGGCGGCGGGCCACCGAGGCGGCGATCCGCACGCTCCCCGTCCGGCTCGCGCTGCCGCTGGTCTGCTGCATCCTGCCGTCGTTCATCCTCCTGGGCGTGGTGCCGCTGGCGATCGACTCGCTGTCCTCCATCACGGGAGGTGCGCCGTGACGCGCCGTCGACGCCGGGCGCCCCTCGCCGAGCGCGGACAGGCCACCGTCGAGTACGCGCTCGTCCTGCTCGGCGCAGCCGTCGTCGCACTGCTGGTGGTGGCATGGGCCACCGACGGCGGCGGCACGGGCCGCATCGGCGAGCTCTTCGACGCGGTCATCGACAACGTGCTCGCGCGGACGGAGGATGCGGGCTAGTCCGGCGGCCGAGGACGGACAAGCCACCGTCGAGTTCGCGCTCGTCCTGCCGCTGGTCGTGCTCGCCGCAACGTTCGTCGTGGCCACCGGCGCCGCCGTGCGCGACCAGCTCGCACTGGTGCGTGCGGCCGGGGTTGCCGCGCGCACGGCGTCGGTCACGGACGGCGACGCCGAAGCGGTGCGCGCAGCCGTCGACCGCGTGCTCGACCTGCCGCGCGTGCGCACCGCGGTCGCCGTCGACGGCGACTTCGTGCGCGTCGAGCTGCAGCACGAGTGGCGGCCGCCCGCGTGGCCGCTGCCGTGGTCGCCGCGCACGATGGCGGCATCGGCGACGGTGCACCTCGAGGACCTCGGGTAGCGTCGCGGCGTGCGCGACCGTCCCCCGCGAGACGGACGGTGCGGATGAACAGCATCTGGGTCCTCGGCGACCAGCTGCACCGCGGCATCGGCGCACTCGCCGCCGCGCAGCCCGGCGCCGACCGCATCGTCATGGTCGAGTCGGCCGGCAAGATCGCGTCGCGGCCCTGGCACGTGCAGCGCGCGCACTTCATCGTCACCTCGATGCGCCGCTTCGCGCTGTCGCTTCGCGACGAGGGGTTCGACGTCGACTACCGGCTGGCACCGACCCTGCGCGAGGGACTGCTCGGCCACCTCGCCGAGCACGGTTCCGGCGAGCTGCTGGTGACCGAGCCGAACAGCCGCACCGCACGGCGCCTCGCCGACGACCTCGGCGCGCAGCAGGTGCGCTCGAACCAGTTCCTCTGCCATCCGGTGCAGTTCGCGTCGTTCGCCGCGGGGCGGCGCTCCATGAAGATGGAGGACTTCTACCGCTGGCAGCGCCGGCGGCTCGGCTACCTCATGGACGGCGACGAGCCCGTCGGCGGGCAATGGAACTACGACGCCGACAACCGCGAGCCGCCGCCACGCGACGGCTCGTCGCCGTGGCCCGCGCCGCCCGTCGCCGTGGCCGACCAGCTCGACCACGACGTGCTCGCGTCGCTGCCGCCGACGTGCACGGGCGAGCCACCGTCGGGCACGTGGGCCACCAGCCGCGACGGCGCGCTCGAGCGGCTCGCGCACTTCGTCGGGCGCGTGCTGCCGATGTTCGGCCCGCACGAGGACGCCATGGTCTCCGGCAATTGGCACCTCGCACACTCGATGCTGTCGCCCTACCTCAACAACGGGCTGCTGCTTCCGGGCGAGGTGCTCGATGCGGCGCACGCCGCATTCCTCGAGGGCCGAGTGCCGCTCAATTCGGCCGAGGGCTTCATCCGCCAGGTGCTCGGCTGGCGCGAGTGGGTGTGGAACCTCTACTGGTCGTACGGCCCCGACTACGCCTCGTCGAACGCGCTCGGCGCGTCGCGCCCGCTGCCGCCCGCGTTCGACGGCCGCTCGGGCACTCGCATGCGGTGCGTGGGCGCCGCGCTGCACGACGTCGAGCAGCGGGGATGGGCCCACCACATCCAGCGCCTCATGGTGCTCGGCAACCTCGCGCTGACGTCGGGGATCGATCCGCAGCAGTTCACGCGGTGGATGTGGGATTCCTTCGTCGACGCGGCCGAGTGGGTGATGGTGCCGAACGTCGTCGGCATGTCGCTCCACGCCGACGGGGGCCGGATGGCCACGAAGCCCTACGCCTCGGGCGGCGCCTACATCGACCGGATGAGCGACTACTGCGCGTCGTGCCCCTACGACCGCACCAAGCGCACCGGCGACGACGCGTGCCCGTTCACGACGCTCTACTGGGACTTCCTGCTGCGCCACTCGGAGCGCTTCGTGCGCAACCCGCGGATCGCCGCGCAGGTGCGCTCGGCCGAGCGGCTGTCCGACGCCGCCGCCGTGCGCGCACGGGCGGCCGACGTCGGGCGGATGCTCGACGCCGGCCGCCTGTGAACGGCTGGCTGGTTCCGCCGCGCCGCGGCGGAACGGTTCAGCCCTGCTGCGGCTGAACGCCCTGGGGGGTCTGGCCGTTCGTGCCGCGACCGCGCGGGCCGCCGGGTCCACGACCCTCCGGTCCACGACCGCCACGGCCGTCGCGCGCGGGGCGACCGTTGTTCACCATGTCGGTGATGTCGGTGCGGATGCGGGCCGTGGCCTTCGCGACCATCAGGTCGATCACTGCCTGGACGTCGACGCCCTGCGCCGTCGCCACCTGCTTCAGCGTCTCGCCGGCCTCCAGCCGCGTGTGCAGCGCGTCGGCATCCAGCTTCAGCAGCGCAGCGAGCGCCTCGAAGTCGGCCTTGCGCTGGTCCTCCCGCGCCTGGTGCTCCGCGTCGTCGGCCGCGGTGCGGGTCCGGCCGGCGACCGTCGTACCCGTGCTGCCGCCGTCGCCGTCCGCAGCGTGGACGGGGGTCATGCCCGTCGCCCCCAGCGTCACGGCCGCGGCGAGCGCCGCGACCGCCATCTTCATCCTGCCCATGGTGGTTCCCTTCGTTGGTTGTCGTGCTCCGGCGGGTGCCGGACGCGGGTCATGGTGCTGCGGCCGGGTGAGAGCACGGTCAACCACGGGTAAGAAGCGTCGAAGAAACGCCGCCCGCCGCGCACCGGGCAGATCGGTGGCGCGCCGCCACCCGTACAGTTCGCGACATGGCCGGACCTGCGAGCCTGGTGTTCATCGTCGAGGACGACCCGAGCGTGCGCGCGGCCGTCGAGCGCGTGATGTCGCTGGAGGGATACCGCACGGAGGTGTCGCCGAACGGCGCCGACGCGCTCGAGAGGATCGGTGCGCTGCGGCCCGACGTGGCGGTGGTGGACGTGATGATGCCGTTCATCGACGGGCTCGAGGTGTGCCGGAGGATGCGCGCACGCGGCGACAGGACGCCCGTGCTCATGCTGACCGCGCGCCACGAGGTGGGCGACCGCGTGGCCGGCCTCGACGCCGGCGCCGACGACTACCTGGTCAAGCCGTTCGCGGTCGACGAGCTGCTCGCGCGCGTGCGCGCGCTGCTGCGTCGCCGTCCCCAGTCGCAGCCCTCCGCGACGGTGGGCGTCGCCGACCTCGTCGTCGACACCGCGCGCCGCGAGGCGCGACGCGGCGGGCGCAGGCTCGAGCTGACCAAGACCGAGTTCGACCTGCTGACCGTCCTCGCCGAGCAGCACGGCATCGTGCTGTCGCGCGACTACCTCTACGAGCACATCTGGGGGTACCACGTCGAGACGTCGTCGAAGTCGCTCGACGTGTACGTCGGGTACCTCCGGCGCAAGCTCGAGGAGGCCGGCGAGCCGCGCCTCCTGCACACCGTGCGCGGCGTCGGCTACGTGCTGCGGGAACAGCCGTGATGCGCGGGCGTCCGCTGAGCGTGCGCCTGCTGGTGGCCATGGTCGCCGTCGTGCTGGCCACCACCGTCGGGGTCGCGGCGGCGATCCTCGTCACGACGGCGCGCCAGCTCGACGCCGAGGTCGACCGTGGACTCGACTCGCGGGTGGTCGCCGTCAGCGAGTCGCTCAACGCGCCGCGCGGGCGCGACCTGTTCGGGCGGCGAGTGCGCAACCCGCTCGGCGAGGCGCTGATGCCGCTGCGCTTCGACACCGTCGCGCAGGTCGTCGCGCCCGACGGCAGCGTGCTCCTGGGGCTGGGCGAGGTCGACCTTCCGGTCACCGACGACGTGCTGCGCACCGCCCGCGACCCGTCCTCGCCCGTGCGACGGTCGACCGTCGAGGCAGATGGACGGCCGTACCGCACCATCACCGTCCCGTTGCTGCCGTCCGGTGCGCTGCAGCTCGGCCGCGACGTGTCGGACATCGAGGCGGCGAAGCAGGCGATCGTCCGGTGGCTCGTCGCCATCGGAACCGCTGCGGTCCTCGTCGCCGCGGCCGTCGCCTGGCTGGTGGCGCGAGGCCTCGCGCGCCCGATCCGCACGCTGGCCCGCACCACCGAGGACATCGCGCGCTCCCGCGACTTCGACGCGTCGGTGGCCGTGCCGCCCGAGCACGAGGTCGCCCAGCTCGCCGGCGGCGTCAACACGCTGCTCGCCGCGATCCGCGAGGGCCGCGACCGGCAGACCCGCCTGGTGCAGGACGCGAGCCACGAGCTGCGCACGCCGCTGACGTCGATCCGCGCCAACGCCGACCTGCTCGCGCGCGGGGGGCTCGACCCCGCGACGACCGGGGCAGCGATCGCCGACATCCGCGCCGAGGTGGAGGCGCTGAGCAGGCTCTCGGCCGAGCTGGTCGAGCTCGCAACCGACGCGCGCGGTGCCGAGGACCCCGTCGACCTCGACCTCGTCGAGCTCGCCCGCGACGTCGCCGAGCGGGCGCAGCGGCGCACCGGGCGCACCGTTCGCGTCGTCCCGCCGCCGGACGGCTCCGCCCGCGCCGTGCTCCGGCCGCAGCAGGCCGACCGTGCGGTCGGCAACCTCGTCGACAACGCGCTCAAGTTCTCGCAGGGCGACGTCGACGTCGTCGTGCGCGCCGACGGCATCGAGGTGCGGGACCGCGGACCGGGCATCGCCGACGCCGACAAGGCGCGGGTGTTCGACCGCTTCTGGCGCGCGGATGCGAGCCGCTCGCTGCCGGGCTCGGGGCTCGGCCTCGCCATCGTCAAGCAATTCGCCGACGACCACGACGCGACCGTCGAGGTGGACGACAACCCGGGTGGCGGCACCACCGTCGCGATCCGCCTCCCGTCAGCGCGCTGAGCGCACCGCCTCCTCGAGCTCCTGCTCCTCGCGCACCAGCTGGCGCATCGACGCCACGCGCGCGGCGTCGAGGTCGCCCCGCTCGACCGCGCCGCGCACCGCGCACCCCGGCTCGTCGGCGTGCGCGCAGTCGCGGAACCTGCAGCCGTCGGCCAGGGCGAACACGTCGGCGAATGCGCGCTCGATGCCGCCGGCGCCGAGCCACAGCGCGACCGCGCGGAGCCCAGGCGTGTCCAGGAGCCACCCGCCGCCGGGCATCGGCACGAGCTCGGCCGCAACCGTGGTGTGCCGCCCGCGGCCATCGCCCGTGCGCACCTCGCCGGTGCGCTGCACGTCGTCGCCGACCAGCGCGTTGACCATCGTCGACTTGCCCGCACCGCTCGCGCCGACGAGCGCGACGGTGCGGCCGGCGCACGCGGCGCGCACCGCGTCCATCCCCTCGCCCGTTGCCGCACTGGCCACCAGCACCGGCGTGCCGCACGCCGACTCCTCGAGCGAGCGGCGGACCTCCTCCCGTTCGGCGGGACCGACGAGGTCGCACTTGTTCGCCACGAGCACCACCTCCGCGCCGCTGTCGAGCGCCAGCGCGAGCTCGCGCTCGGTGCGCCGCGGGTTGGGCGGCAGGTCGGACGCCTGCACCACGAAGACGACGTCGACGTTGGCGGCCACCACGTCACGCAGCGCCCGGTGGCCCTCGCCCGACGCGCGCCGCACGATCGCCGTCCTGCGCGGCCGCACCGACGCCACGCGCTCGCGGCCCGCGTCGAGCACCACGACGTCGCCGACGGCGACGTCCGCGCCGACGTTCATCGTGCGCACCTCCTCGTCGCCGATGCGCACCGTGCTCCAGCCGCGGTCGATGCGCACGATCAGGCCCTCTGCGTCGTCGTGCGCGCGCCCAGCCATGCTCGCCGCGACGCTAGCGACGTCCCGATGCTCCGTTTCGCCGCCTCGGTAGCCTTCCCCCGAACCGGCCGTGCGCCGGCACACAGGAACCACCATGACCAAGTCGCTCGTCATCGTCGAGTCGCCCGCCAAGGCGAAGACCATCGGCAAGTACCTCGGCGACGGCTTCGACGTTCGCGCATCGGTGGGGCACATCGCCGACCTGCCCAGCAAGGGCCTCGCGGTCGACGTCGAGAACTCCTTCAAGCCGCACTACGAGCTCACCGAGCGCGGCAAGGACCGCATCCGCGAGCTGAAGGCTGCGCTGAAGGACGCCGATGAGCTCTACCTCGCAACCGACGAGGACCGGGAGGGCGAGGCCATCGCCGCGCACCTCGTCGAGTACCTGAACCCCCGGGTGCCCGTGAAGCGCATGGTCTTCCACGAAATCACGAAGGCCGCCATCGAGTCGGCGCTGGCCAGCCCCCGCCAGGTGAACACCACCCTCGTCGACGCCGCCGAGGCCCGCCGCATCCTCGACCGGCTGTTCGGCTACGAGCTGTCGCCGATCCTCTGGCGCAAGGTCAACCGCGGCCTGTCGGCCGGGCGCGTGCAGAGCCCCGCGATCCGGCTCGTCGTCGAGCGCGAGGAGCAGCGACGCCTGCACCGCCGCACGCCCTACTGGGACCTCGAGGCCGTCACGGCGACCTCGCCGTCGTTCACCGCCGCGCTCGTCGCAGTCGACGGGCGCCGGGTCGCGACCGGCAAGGACTTCGACCTCGACGGCACCGTCACCAAGGACGTCGTCGTCGTGGGCGCCGAGCTCGCGGCCAGCCTCGCCGACGGCCTCTCGGGTGCGGCGCTCGCGGTGCGCAGCGTCGAGTCGCGGCCGTACCGCAAGTCGCCCAAGGCGCCGTTCATGACGAGCACCCTGCAGCAGGAGGGCGGCAACAAGCTGCGCATGTCGGCCAGCGAGGTGATGCGCGTCGCCCAGGGCCTCTACGAGGGCGGCTACATCACCTACATGCGCACCGACGCCGTCACCCTCGGCGCCGAGGCGATGGCCGAGGTGCGCGGGCAGATCGCGTCGTCGTTCGGCGCCCAGTACCTCGCGGAGCAGGAGCGCACCTACAAGTCGAAGGTGAAGAACGCGCAGGAGGCGCACGAGGCGATCCGCCCGTCGCTGCCGCTGCGCAGCCCCGAGCAGCTGGCCGGCGAGCTCCACAGCAACGAGCTCGCGCTGTACCGGCTCATCTGGCAGCGCACGCTCGCCTCGCAGATGGTCGACGCCACGGGCACGACGCTGACCGTCCGGCTGGGCGCGCCGAGCGCGGGCCACGACTGCGAGTTCTCCGCCAGCGGCACGACGATCCTGTTCCCCGGCTACCAGCAGGCGTACGACGAGTCCGCCGACGACGAGCCGGACGACGAACAGGCCGGCGACGCGCGCATGCCGTCGCTCGCAGTCGGCGACCCGGTCGCGCTGCAGGGCGTCGAGCCGAAGGGCCACGAGACCCAGCCCCCCGCCCGCTACACCGAGGCGACGCTGGTGAAGAAGCTCGAGGAGGAGGGCATCGGCCGCCCGTCGACGTACGCGTCGATCATCGGCACGATCATCAACCGCGGCTACGTGTGGAAGAAGGGCCAGGCACTCGTGCCGTCGTGGACCTCGTTCGCCGTGGTCAAGCTGCTGACGACGTACTTCCCCTCGCTCGTCGACTACAAGTTCACGGCCAACCTGAACAACGAGCTCGACGAGATCGCCGAGGGCACGCGCAACCGCGACGCGTGGCTCGCCGCCTTCTACTTCGGCGGCGACGGCCACGAGGGCCTGAAGCCGCTGGTCGAGCACAACCGCGAGATCATCGACGCCGCCCTGCTGAACAGCTTCCCGCTCGGCACCCACCCGGCGACGGGCGAGCCCGTCATCGTCCGGCCGGGCAAGTACGGCCCGTACGTGCGCAGCGGCGAGCAGACCGCGGGCGTGCCCGAGTCGATGGCCCCCGACGAGCTCACCCTCGACGTCGCCGTGGCGCTGCTCGACGCGCCGAAGATGGACGACCCCATCGGCGAGTGGAACGGCCACCCCGTGTTCGTGAAGACGGGGCGCTACGGCCCCTACGTCCAGTGGGGCACGATGGACGAGCCGCCGGCGGGCATGGAGAAGCCGCGCATGGAGTCGCTGCTGTCGACCATGTCGGTCGAGACGGTCACCTTCGACGACGCGCTCAAGCTGCTGTCGCTGCCCCGCGAGGTGGGCACCGACCCTGCGGACGGCGAGCCGATCGTCGTGCGCAACGGCCGCTACGGCCCCTACGTGCAGAAGGGCACCGAGAGCAGGTCGCTCGACGGCGAGGAGCAGTTGTTCACCCTGACGCTCGAGGAGGCGCTGGCGAAGCTCGCCCAGCCGCGCACCTACGGCCGTCGCGGCCCCGCAAAGCCCCCGCTGAAGGAGTTCGGTGCCGACCCCGTGAGCGGCAAGCCGGTCGTGGCGAAGGACGGCCGCTTCGGCACGTACGTCACGGACGGCGACACGAACGCCAGCCTCACCCGCGGCGACCGGCTCGAGTTCATGACGCCGGAGCGGGCCTTCGAACTGCTCGCCATCCGGCGCGAGGCCGAGCCGAGCACGAAGAAGAAGGCGGGGGCGCGCAAGGCCGCCGCCCCGAAGGCCGCGACGAAGAAGTCCACCGCACGGAAGGCTGCGCCGGCCAGGAAGGCGACGACCAAGAAGGCGGCTGCGAAGTCGGCAAAGACCGGGGCCGCCCGCGCCTCCAGCGCGGCTCCCTCCGATGCCACGGCCGCGAACGACGAGGGCGCGTCCGACGCGTCCGACACCTCCGACCAGCCGGCATGACTCGCGGCACGTACGTCGCCTTCGAGGGGCTGGAGGGCTGCGGCAAGTCGACGCACGTCGCGCGCCTGGCCGAGCGGCTCGGCGCCGTCGCGACGCGCGAACCCGGCGGCACTCCCGTCGGCGCCGCGCTGCGGGCCGCGATGCTCGACCCGGCGAACACGTCGCTCTCGCCCCGCGCCGAGGCGCTGCTGATGGCGGCCGACCGCGCGCAGCACGTGGCCGAGGTGGTGCGCCCCGCACTCGAGGCCGGACGGCACGTGGTCAGCGACCGCAGCGTCTACTCCTCGCTCGCCTACCAGGGTCACGGCCGTCGACTGGGCGAGGACGCCGTGCGGCGCGTCAACGACTGGGCGCTCGACGGCACGTGGCCCGACCTCGTGGTGCTCATCGACGTGCCGCTCGACGTGCTCGCCGAGCGGATGAAGAAGCGCGAGCTCGACCGGTTCGAGCGGGAGGACCGGGCGTTCTTCGAGCGGGTGCACGCGGGCTTCCTGTCGATGGCGGCGGCCGAGCCGGCGCGCT
>JAGWXX010000095.1 GCA_018969685.1 Acidobacteriota bacterium
CGGCAGCGCGACCGGTTCGCCGATACGAACCTGCACCCGGACGGGCGAGCGCAGCACCGCGGGATCGGGCGTGCGCATGCTGCGCGGCCACACGCGCTCGGTGCCCCACAGCCCGATGGGCACCACCGTGGCACCCGTCATCGCCGCCAGCCGCGCCGCGCCCAGGCGTCCGCGGAGCACGGGGTCGAAGAACGCCCGGCCGCGCGGAATCGTGCCCTGCGGCATGATCGCCACCATTCCGCCGTCGGCGAGCGCGCGCGACGCCTCGTGCAGCGGCTCGTCAGATCCCGACGCGCGGTCGACGCGGATGCCGCCCACCAGCGCGGCGACCTGCCCCACCAGCGGCGCGTCGAACACCTCCTTCTTGCCGAGGAAGCGCACCGTGCGGCCAGTGGCCGCCACCACGCGCGCGACGGCGACGGGGTCGAAGTAGCTGCGGTGGTTCGCGACGAGGATGACCGGGCCCGTCGCCGGCACGTTCTCAAGGCCCTCGATGTCGAACCGCGCGAACGGCGATGCGATCGGCGCGACGAAGCGCAGCCCCGCGCGCTGCACCTCGTCGCTGGCCACCGCGGGGCGCTCCGACTCGCCGTCCGCGCCGAACCCCACCACCGGCCAGCCGCGTGCCGCGGCGAGCCCGCGAAGCCGGGCATCGGGGTTGACGACGCGCGGGTTGGCGACGGCCGACAGGAGCGGCTCGTCGTACCAGCTGTCGGAGTACGCCCACGACGACGCAAGGTCGCAGCCGTTGCGCGCGCACCACTCCCGCACCGCGCGCAGCTTGCCCGCCGACCACACGAACGGTCCGTCGAGCTCGCCGGTGTAGCGGCCGTCGTCGCCCACTGCGTGCCGCGTGGCGACGACGTCGTGGAAGCCCGACTCGCGCGCGAACGCGGCGACGAAGTCGTGCGGCGTCGTGGTGGCCAGCACGACCGCGCGCCCCTCCTCGCGGTGCTGCGCCAGCGACTCCATCAGGTGCGGCCGAAGCATCGTGCGCAGCTCGTCGTGCGCGGCGCGCACCGCCGCCACCACCTCGTGGCGCGCGACGCCCCGCAGCGCGAGCGCCCCCTGGCGTGCGAGCAGCATCGACGGCAGGTTCTCGCCGACGCGGTCGAAGATCGCGTACATCGCCGACTCGCCGGGCACGGGGCCGCGCACCAGTCCCGTGGCCCGCAGCGCGGCGGTGAACACCGGGCCCGACGAGCGCACCAGCGCGGTGCGGTCGAGGTCGACGAACACCGCACTGCGCGACATGCGGCGACACTACGACCGGTCCCGCGAGCGGGGGCCACCGACCCTGGTAGCTGCACCGGACGCCACCGACGGCCCGGACCAGACCCGAGAATGGGAGAAGCCCCGCCGGAGCGGGGCTTCTCAACCGGAATCCGAGGTTTGGGGGAACCGTTCCGGATTCGACGGACCGCCTATTGGGGGTGAGGCAGGTCCGCTATTTGCTCATAAGTCTGGCCTCTGGGGTACCTAGCGTTCAAGGCGAACGGGGCGATACTTACCATCGTTTTTCGTGATGAGCGGTCCGATGCGGGGCTACCCTCCCGACCGTGGAAGTGCGCCACCTGGCCAGCCTCATCGCCATTGCCGAGCACGGCTCGTTCTCGGCCGCCGCGCGGGCCATCGGGACGGTGCAGAGCAACGTCTCGGCCCACATCTCCCGGCTGGAGAAGGAACTGGGCGTCCAGCTGGTCGACCGGCAGTCGGGCCGGCTCACGGAGGACGGGCAGGTCGTCGTCGAGCGCGGCCGGCGGATCATCAACGAGCTCGAGGACATCGAGGCCGACATCAATTCGACCGCGGTCATCGAGGGCGACACCCGCCTCGGGGTGCTGGGCACCACGGGCCGCTGGCTCCTGCCGTCGTTCCTGCCCGCGCTGCGCGCCGCCCAGCCGCGCGTGCGCGCCACCGTGTACGAGGGCAGCACGAGCACGCTGCTGCCCCGCCTGGTGGCCGGCGACCTCGACGCGGCGTTCGTCAACTTCCCCGTCGACGAGCCCGACCTCGACGTCGAGCCGCTGTTCGCCGAGGAACTGCTGCTCATCTGCACCGCCGGGCACCCGTGGGCTGCACTCGAGTCGATCACGATGCAGCAGCTCGCCGAGCACCCGCTGCTGCTGCCGCCGCGCAACGCACAGCTGCGCCGCATCATCGACCGCGCCGCGGGCTCGCAGCGCGCGTCGCTGCAGCCGCAGGTCGAGATCGACGGCGTGCGCCTCATCACGTCGCTGGCGCTCGACGGCTTCGGGCCGGCCATCGTGCCCGCGACCGCGCTGCCGAGGCACTTCGCGGGCGACATCCGCCGCATCGCCGTCCCCCAGCTGCCTCGCCGGCTGGTGGGCTGGGCCTCGCGACGGCGGCCGCTGCCCAACAAGGCGACGCGCGCCGCGCTCGAGGTGGCGCGCGAGGCGGTGCGCACCGCCGGGCACGACCAGCCCGGAGTCAGCGCCGACCCGCGCGCGATGCACCCGGTGCGCGCCGGCGGCGCGCCTAGTGTGCGGCCGTGAGCAGCGGACCCTCGCCGCACCTCGTCGACCTGCAGCACGCCGTCCCCGGCGCCGCGTCGGCCTCGGTGCGGGCGCTGCCCGACGGCGGCCGCACCGTCGTGTGGGTGTCGATCGACCCTTCGGTGCACACCGGTGCGCTGTCGGCCGAGGCCTCGGGCGTCATCGCCAACGCGGCGTCCACCGCGCTCGCCCAGCGGCTGCCGCTCGTGCTGCAGATGGCGTCATCGGGCGCCGACATCCTCGGCGGCATCCCCGCGCTGCACGGCTGGGGCCAGGCCGCGCGGGCCATCGCCGACTGCTCGGGCGTGGTGCCGATGGTGACCATCGTCGCCGGCCCCGCCGTGTCGGGGCCGGCGCTGCTGATCGGACTGTCGGACTTCGTCATCATGACCGCGTCGTCGTACGCGTTCGTCAGCGGCCCCACGATGGTCGCCGAGTTCACCGGCATCGAGGTGGGCACCGACGAACTGGGCGGCACCGACGCGCACGCCCGCCAGAGCGGGGTGGCGTCCTTCGTCGTCGGCTCGCTGGACGACGCGGTCGACGTGCTGGGGCACCTGCTGTCGTTCCTGCCCGGCCACGTCGACGACCTGCCGGCGCGCATCGCCACGGGCGACGACCCGGCGCGCGACACCGCCGAGGCCGGCGAGGTGCTGCCGGCCACCGCCACCGGCTCGTACGACGTGCGCACGGTGGTGCGCATCCTGGCCGACGACGGCGACTTCCTCGAGGTGCGCGAGCGCTGGGCCGCCAACGTGGTGACGGGCTTCGCCTCCATCGGCGGCGAGCCGGTGGGCGTGGTGGCCAACCAGCCGATGGTGCTGGCCGGCACGCTCGACATCCCCGCGTCGCAGAAGGCGGCCCGGTTCGTCGCGTTCTGCGACGCGTTCAACATCCCCCTGCTGACGCTGGTGGACACGCCGGGCTTCTACCCCGGCAAGGACCTCGAGTGGCGCGGCATGATCCGCCACGGCGGCCAGCTGGTGTTCGCCTACGCGCGGGCGACCGTGCCGCGGGTGAGCGTGATCCTGCGCAAGAGCTACGGCGGCGCCTACATCGTGATGGACTCCAAGACCATGGGCAACGACCTGTGCCTGGCCTGGCCGACGGCCGAGCTGGCCGTCATGGGCGCGGGGCAGGCCGCCGCCATCCTCCAGCGCCGCGCCAGCGACGAGGAGCGCGCCGCGTACGAGGCCGACTACACCGAGCGCCTCCTGAACCCGTGGATCGCCGCCGAGCGCGGCTACGTCGACGCGGTGATCGAGCCGGGCGAGACGCGCCGCGAGGTCGCCGCCGCGCTGTCGATGCTGCGCGACAAGCGCGAGGTGCTCGCCGACCGCAAGCACGACAACACGCCCCTCTGACCCGCGCCGCGCAGACTCGGGGACGGACGGGCCCGAGGGGTATTGTCTCCGCGCGGGGAGAGGAAGCTCCCCGCAGACAGAAGGGGAATCGCGGTGGCTGACACGAT
>JAGWXX010000096.1 GCA_018969685.1 Acidobacteriota bacterium
GGCGAGCGTGCGCACCGTGAAGTGCGAGCAATGGTCGAGGACGAGCAGGTCGTTGACCGCGACGGCGACGTTCGGCACCTGCACCCAGATGAAGCCGCCGTCGACCAGCAGGCCCGCCAGGTCGGCGAGGAACGCCGCGGGTTCGGGCACGTGCTCGAGGACGTGCAGCGCGGACACCGCGTCGTAGGGGCCTGCGACGTCGGGACGGCGCAGGAAGAACGTGCGCACCGTCCCCGACGAGACGAGGTCGTCGCGGTATCGCGCCGACGCCTCGAGCGCGTCGACCGAGGTGTCCGGACGGGTCGCCTTGATCGACCGGACGAAGTCGCCGTTGCCCGTGCCGACGTCGAGCACCGTCGCCGGACCGGCCGGGGGAAGCAGGTCGATCACCCGCGACGCGATGGCGTCGACGCGCGCCACCGACGCTCCGGTGCCGGCGTCATAGATGCGCTGCACGACTCCGTCGATGGACTGCGTCATGTCGTACTTCGCGTAGATGTCGCCGACCTCGGCAGCCCACCGGTCCGTCACCGGCTTCTGCACGAGCCCGCACGAGCCGCACTGCCCGATCGCCGACCTGCCGAGGGCGATCGACGAGTCGGACCCGACCATCCGCATCGCGACGAACCCGTCGACGACGGCCACGGAGCCTCCGCAGGACCTGCACGGTGCGCTGCTCACGTGGTCACCATCCGAACGGGAGCCGAACCGACGGCCACGGCGCAAGTTACCATTCGTCACCGCCGCCACGGAGGGGAGCGCATGTCCGATTCGCAGCGGGACGCCGGAGCGTCCGACCGGGCGCAGCGCGGATTCCTCGACCAGTACGACAGCCGCGGTGTCATTCCGGTCAGCCAGTCCGCTGCGGAATCCGAGGTGCGGCGGCGCCAGCGCCTCGGCCACTACCGGACGTTCGGCATCTCCGCACTCGCATTCCGCGGCACACGGGTCGTGGAGTCCGGCTCCGGAACCAGCGACAACAGCGGGATCGCAGCGACCGGCGCGACGCGTCGAAGTGGCCGTGCTCGGTCTTGTGGCTGACGATGTGCACTTCGTCGCCCGCGACCGCACAGCGCACCAGGAACTCGTGCACCCCGGGGAAGGCCTCGGCGAGCTCGATGCCCGCGGAGTAGATCCAGCCCTGCGCGCGCTGCCACCCCTCGTCGCCGTCGCGGTCGAGCAGGGCCCGCTTGGCCTCCTGCTTGGACGTCACCCCGCCCGTGCCGGGTGCGACGGCGACGCCCTCGCGCTCGAGTGCCGCCGCGAGCGGCAGGGCGTAGTCGATGATCGTGTGGTCGAGATCGAGCCCGATCCGACGGGTCATTGCAGTTCGATCGACTGCATTCTCTTGATGTTGAAGTACCGCTCATCGGTGAAAGAAGCGGGCAGCAGCCCCGCATCGAACGCGTCCTTCAGGTCGCGCACCGCGTCGGCGATCGTCCTCGTCGCCCTGAAGCCCAGCTCGTCCAGGATCCGCGCCGAGGAGATGTGGTACGAGCGGTTGTCGTTGGACTCCTTGCGCACCACCCGGACGTCGTCGCCGATCACCGACCGGACCTCGTCGGCGATCGCGCGGACCGACTGGTTCTCGTAGCCCGCGTTGTAGATGCGGCCGGCGATCGTGTCGGGCTCGGCGGCCAGCAGCAGCAGGTACGCGTCGACCATGTCGGCGATGTGGATGTTCGGGCGCAGCTGGTCGCCGCCGAGGATCGTCACCTCGCGGTTGTGGTACGCCTGGTTCGTCAGGATGTTCACCACCACGTCGAGCCGCTGGCGCCGCGAGTACCCGCACACGGTGGCCGGACGGATGGTGACCGTGGTGAACGACGGCGACTGGTACCGGGCGAGGATCTCCTCGCACTGCGCCTTGAACCGCGAGTAGTCGGTGAGCGGCTCGAGCGGCATGTCCTCCGTGACGTCGGGCACCTCCTTGATGCCGTACACCGACGACGACGACGCGTAGATGAACCGGGACGCGCCGGCGTCGCGGCTGGCGGCGACGAGCGGCTCGAACGCATCGAGGTTGATCGACCTGCCGAGGTCGGGGTTGAGCTCGAAGCTCGGGTCGTTCGAGATGCACGCGAGGTGGATGACGTCGGTGACGCCGACGAGCTCGCGCCGCAGCATGTCCGCGTCGCGGATGTCGCCCGTCACGCACCGCAGCGCGGGGTGGGGGTCGAGCACGTCGTCGCCGTAGATGAACAGGTCGACGACCGTGACGGCATAGCCCGCGGCCAGCAGCGCCGGCACGAGTACCGCACCCACGTAGCCGCCCCCGCCCGTGACCAGGACCTTCCTCATGCGCGCTCCCCCTCCGTATCCAGTGTGCCGTCCCGCCCCAGGTAGCGAAACCAGTCCTCCGTGGCCTCGGCGATCGACTCCGGCGTCCACACCGGCGCGTCGCGCCACGACTCGATCTGCCCGACCACGCGCGCGACACCCTCCTCGAAGGACGTGGCGGCCCGCCAGCCGAGGACCTCGGAGATCCGCGCAGTGTCGGCGAACGTGCAGTCGGGCTCGCCCGGACGCTTCGGGATGTGCACCACGTCGCCGCCCAGCAGCTCGACCAGGCGGTTCACGGACTGATGTGCACCGCTGCCCACGTTCAGGATGCGGCCATCGGCCGCCGCCGACTCGCCCGCCGCGACGAACGCCGCGGCGACGTCGGCGACGAACGTGAAGTCGCGGGTCTGCGTGCCGTCCCCGACCACCGTGAAGGGCTTGCCCGCGAGCTTCTGCGCGAGGAACACCCCAAAGACGGCGCCGTAGGTGCCGCTCGTGCGCGACCGCGGACCGAAGACGTTGAACAGTCGCAGCGAGGTCGCCCGCATGCCGTAGACGTTCGCCCAGTGCACCACGAGGTGCTCGCCCATCATCTTCGTGAGGGCGTACGGGTACTGCGGGCGCAACGGCGCGTCCTCCGGCGTCGGGTACGCGTCGGGGATGCCATAGCAGCTGGACGACGCCGCGTACACCAGCTTGCCCGCGCCGGCGCGACGCGCGGCCTCGAGCACGTTGAAGGTGCCGTCGACGTTGGCGCGGAAGTAGGCGCGCGGGTGCTGGATGCTGGGCACGATGTCGGCCAGCGCCGCGAGGTGGAAGACCCGGTCGGCCCCCGCGAACTCGGCCTGCCAGGGACCCTCGACGGCGACGTCCGCCTCGACGAACCGCACGGACGCGGCGACGTTCTGGCGCCGTCCCGTGGAAAGGTCGTCGACGACGACGACCTCGTCGCCGCGCACGATGAGTGCATCGACGAGGTGGCTGCCGATGAAGCCGGCGCCGCCCGTGACGACCGACCTCACGTCAGGCGGATCCCTCGGTGCACAGCCACTGCATCACCATGTGCCCCACGATCAGCTGGAGATCCTCGGCGACCTGCATGTCGTCGACCTCGAAGTGGATCGGGTGCGTGGCGATGTCCTTGCACTTGCCACCGCCGTACCCCAGCACGGCGAACGTCTCCATCCCGAGCGAGTTGCCCATCTCGAGGGCTGCCACCACGTTCGGCGAATTGCCGCTGCCGGAGAAAACCACGAGCACGTCACCCGCGTTCGCCTTGACGCGGAGCTGCTCGGAAAAGATCTTGTCGTACCCGATGTCGTTGGCGAGGCACGTGAGCACCGCCGCGTTCGCCGGAAGCGCCTCGATGCGCAGGCCGATGCCGCGGGAGACGCCCGCCCCGTAGGTGAAGTCGTTCGCGAGGTGGATCGCATTACCCGCACTGCCGCCGTTGCCGCAGAGGTAGATGGTCCTGCCCGCGTCCCACGCGCGCTTGAACGCGTGCGCCAGCTCAGGGATGCGCTCGATCGTGGGGCTGCGGAGGCACGACCCAAGCAGGTCGGCGTACTTGGCGATGCGGTCGGTCTTCATGTGGAGGCTCCTTGCGGCGCCGTCGCCGCGGACTCCAAGACTACGGTGCCGACCTC
>JAGWXX010000027.1 GCA_018969685.1 Acidobacteriota bacterium
AGGACCTCGCGATCGCCGACGTCGTCGCGCGCGGCCACGACGAGGCGCTGGTGCGGCGCATCGCGCGGCTCGTCGACGTGAGCGAGCACAAGCGGCGGCAGGGCCCGCCGGGCGTGCGCATCTCGGTGAAGGCGTTCGGCAAGGACCGCCGGATGCCGATCACCAACGGCTACCGCGGCTGACGCGCCGCGTGCGCCGCTGCAAGGACCGCCAGATGCCGATCACCAACGGCTACCGCGGCTGACGCGCCGCGTGCGCCGCGATGAGGCCCGCGCAGGCGACGGCGCACGCCGCGCCGAGGACGGCCGGACCCACGACGCCGCCGCGCTCGTAGGCCGACGTCGCCAGCACCGCGGCGAGCGCGCGGCCGAGCGCGCCGGCGCCGAGCACCCACCCCAGTCCCGTCCCCGGGCTCTCGGGAGCGAGGTGCGTCGCCATCGGCAGCATGCTCACCACCGCGAACTCGAATCCCAGCAGCCACACCGCGGTCCCCGCGACCGCGACCGCGACGGCCGAGTCGCCGGCCACGACGAGCAGCGCCCCCGGGACGATGAGCAGCGAGCCGAGGGCCACGCTGCGCTCCTTGCCCCAGCGGTCCGTGCGGCGCGCGCTCGTCGTGGAGGCGACCAGCTCGACCGCGCCGAGCGCGAACCCCAGGGCGCTCAGCAGTGCGGCGTCGAAGCCGAAGCGGTCCTCGAACCACGGTCCGAACGTGACGAACAGGCTCTGCGCGCTGACCATCAGCACGAACATCGCGGCGACGACGAGCCATCCGCGGCCCCGGACCGCGCCGCCCGCCCGGCCCGCCGGTCGCACCGGTCGTTCGGCATCCACGCGCGCCGCGACGACGGTCCCGAGGATCACGACGGCGGCGACGCCGAGCCCGAAACCCGCGCGCCATCCGACGGCTGCCGTCAGCGCGCCCATGAGCGACACGCCGACCAGCAGTCCGAGGGCCCACGACGTCTCGGTCAGCCCCACGATGCGCCCGCGCTGCTGGTACGGGACGTGCGCCGCGATCCAGGCGCCGAGCCCGATGTCGAAGCTCTGCCGCGTCAGCACCATGACGGTCACGCCGAGGGCGAACCACGCCGTCGATGGAGCGGCCGCCGCGATGGTGCAGCCGACGGCGGTGCCCGCGAGCCCGATGGTCATCGACGCGCGGTGCGACGCGCGGTCCACGAGCCGTCCGATCGCGGGCGAGGCGAGGCCGGTCAGCTCGGACACCGCGATCGCGACGCCCACCTGGCTGATCGTCGCGTCGAGGCCGGTGGCGATGATCGCGAGGAACGGGCCGGAGAACCGGTAGCACGCGTTCGCCGCGAGCCTCGCGAGCGTGACGACGACGAGGTTGCGGCGAACCTCGGGGGCGAGCGACGGGTCGCGGAGCGGGTTGGCCGTGGCGCTCACAGCGAGTCGACGGGTCGGGGGCCGTCGAGCACGGAGACCACGTCGCCCGCACGGATCGAGCCGTCGTCCGCGACGTGGAACCAGCTGCCACCGAGGTTGGGCAGGCGAGGGTTCGCCGCGCCGAGCGCGACGCGCATCGTGCGGATGACGCCGCTGTGGCTGATCGCGAGCGCCTGGGCGTCCGCAGCCCTCGCGGCGAGCTCGCGCAGCGCCGACGTCGCGCGCTCCACCACCTCGGCGTCGGACTCGAATCCCTCCGGCTTGCGCCAGGCGGCGAGGAAGCCGGGATAGCCGTGCTCGATCTCGTCGCGCGTCAGGCCCTCCCACGGCCCGACGTGCACCTCCTGCAGCCGCTCGTCGACCAGCACGGGGCCGGTGCCCTGGTGCTCCGCGATGATCGAGGCGGTGCCGGCCGCGCGCTGCAGGTGGCTCGAGGCGATGACGGCGAAGGTGCCGAGCCGTGCGGCGGCGTCGCGGGCCTGGCGCTCGCCGGCGGCGGTGAGCGCGATGTCGGCGCGACCCTGCCACCGCTGCTGGACGTTCCACTCCGACTCGCCGTGTCGCAGCACGAGGATCGACGTCGCTGTGCGCACCACGGCTCGCGAGGGTAGTGGCGGGGGTACGATCCGACCGTGGCGCACCTGCGCTTGTTTGCATCGGCCCGCGAGGCGGCGGGCACGTCCGCCGATCGCGTCGACGGATCGACGGTCGGCGAGGTGCTGGACGCCGCGTGCGAGCGCTTCGGCGACGGCTTCGTCCGCGTCCTCCCGTCGTGCCGCGTGTGGGTGAACGGCGAGTCGGCCGACCGTGCGACGGCGGTCGGCGCCGAGGACGAGGTGGCGGTCCTCCCGCCGGTGTCGGGCGGGGCGCGGTGAACGTCGCCGACGTGCGCCGCGAGCGCAGGCTGCTGCAGCTCGAGGAGGACGCCGTGTCGTTCGCGCGTCGCATCGCGCAGGGACGGCTGGACATCGCCCGCGCCGAGCGCGAGCGCCGCGGCACGGGCGCGCAGCCGGAGGACGTCGCGCGCCAGCTGGCCGAGGTGCTCGGCGCCGAGCGGGGCGGCGGCTCGACGCGGCCCCCGCGGTCGACGGAGGTGCCGCTCGACCACCCGATCGTCGCCGAGCTCGAGGCGCTGTGCGAGGCCGTGGGCTTCGGCGCGGTGGCGACGCTCGATGGCGCCTCGCTGGACGCGGCGATCTCGTCGCTGGAGGAATTCGAGCGCAGGTGCTCCTCGCTGCGCCGCGACCTGTTCGGGCGCATCGACGCCCTCACCGCCGAGCTCGTCCGCAGCTACCGGGACGGCGAGGCGTCGGTGGACTCCCTCCTCGACGAGGGCTGAGCGCGGCCGCAATTCCGCCGGCGGGAATAGCGGGACCCCCGAGGTAGGTTCTTTCCCTCATGCAGCGCATCGCGATGCTGTCGATGCACACGTCGCCCCTGGCCCAGCCCGGGGTGGGCGATGGCGGTGGCATGAACGTCTACGTGCGCGAGCTCGTGTCCGCCCTGGCCAACCGTGGCGTCGCGTGCACCACGTTCACCCGGCGCTGGCGCGAGGGACTGCCCGAGGTCGTCGAGGTCGAGCCGAACCACCGCGTCGTCCACGTCGACGCCGGCGATCCGGCGCTCCCGAAGGAGCAGCTCGTCGGCACCGTCGAGCGGTTCACCGACGGGGTCGCGTCGTTCCTCGCGCGCGACGGCGGCACCGATGTGCTGCACGCGAACTACTGGCTCTCCGGCCTCTCGGGTCACCGGTTGAAGCACGAGCTCAACCTCCCGCTCGTCACGACGTTCCACACGTTCGCGCGGGTGAAGAGCCAGGGAGGCGACCACGAGTCCCTCGAGCGCGAGCAGGCCGAGCTCGAGGTGATCGGCTGCGCCGACGCGATCTGCGTCAGCTGCCCCGAGGAGCGCACCGAGTTCGAGTCGCTCTACGGCGGCGCGCCGGGCGCGATCGAGGTCGTCTCGCCGGGCGTCGAGCGCGCGCTGTTCTCGCCGGGCGACCAGCGCGGGGCGCGCACCGCGCTGCGGCTGGGCGACGGACCGATCCTGCTCTTCGTCGGCCGCATCCAGCCCTTGAAGGGACTCGACGTCGCCGTCGAGGCGCTGGCGGCGCTGGGATTGCCGGAGGCGCGCCTCGTCGTCGTCGGCGGCGCGAGCGGCGGGGAGGGCGACGGCGAGGTCGCCCGCATCCGTGCGCTCGTCGACCGGCTCGGATTGCGCGACCGCGTCGAGTTCCACCCGCCGCAACCGCACCACGCGCTGTCCACCTACTACCGCGCCGCCGACGTCGTGCTGGTTCCGTCGCGCAGCGAGAGCTTCGGGCTCGTCGCGCTCGAGGCGGCTGCGTGCGGCGTCCCGGTGGTGGCCACCGCGGTCGGCGGGTTGACCACGATCGTCGACCACGGGCGCACCGGCTTCCTCGTCCCCGACCGTTCGCCCGAGTCGTTCGCCCGTCTGGCGCGCGCGCTGATCGACGACCCGTTGCGCGCGCTGCAGATGGGCACGGCTGCGGCGCACCGCGCCACCCGGTTCACCTGGGCTGAGGCGGCCCGCTCGGCGTCGGCGCTCTACCGCGACCTCCAGGCGCGCCGACCCGTCGCCTGCGCAGGGTGAACGACTGGCTCGACGACGCAGCGCTCGACGGGCTCGAGCAGCGGGTCGACGCATGGCTGCACGCGGCGCGCGGGGCGCACCCCGCGATCGTCGCGATCGACCGCGGCGCCCCCGGCGAGCGCCGGTGGTACGTGCGCATGGCGGGCGAGGCGAAGGAATTCACGACGGTCTGGCTGCACCTCGGCCAGCGCACCCTGCGGTACGAGACCTACGTGATGCCCGCCCCGGAGGAGAACGTCGCGGCCGTCTACGAGTCGGTGCTGCGGCGCAACGAGCGGCTGGTGGGGGCGTGGTTCTCGATCGGCGGGGAGGACGCGATCTACCTGCGCGGGGCCGTCCCCGTCGACCGGTTGGACGAGCAGGCGATCGACGGCATCCTCGGCACGCTGTACCAGACGGTCGAACGCGCGTTTCCGTCGCTCATCCGCGCCGGTTTCGCGAGCCGGTTCGCCGACTGATCGGCCCCCGGTCGTAGCCTGCCGCTGGTGGGCGAGGGGATCCAGTTCATCGGCGGCGGCAACATGGGTGCCGCCATCGTCGCGGGACTGGTGCGGGCCGGATGGGAACCGGGCTCGATCACCGTCGTCGAGACGAGCCACGACCGCCGCACCGCGCTTGCGGCGCTGGTTCCCGGCGTCACGGTCGTCGATGCGCCGCGCGCGTGCACGTCGGGCGTCGTCGCGGTGAAGCCGGGCGGCGCACTCGACGCGTGCCGCGCACTGGCCGGGCTCGGCGCGACCCGCGTCCTGTCGATTGCAGCGGGCATCGGCGCGGGGGCCCTGCAGGACGCGGCGGGGCCGTCGTGCGCCGTGGTGCGCGCCATGCCGAACACCCCTGCGCTGGTGGGCGAGGCCGTGTCGGCCATCACGGGCTCGGTGCGGTGCGCGCCGGAGGACCTCGACTGGGCCGAGGCGGTGCTGGGCGCGGTCGGCACGGTGGTGCGCGTCCCCGAGCAGCTGATGGACGCGGTCACCGCCGTCAGCGGTTCCGGCCCGGCCTACGTCTTCCTGCTGGCCGAGGCGCTCGTCGCCGCGGGCACCGAGCAGGGACTCGACCCTCGCGACGCCGACGAGCTGGTTCGGCAGCTGCTGGTGGGAGCCGCCCGTTTGCTGCGCGACTCGCCGGACGGACCCGAGGTCCTGCGGGCCAGGGTGACGTCCCCGAACGGGGTCACCGAACGGGCGATCGCGGCGCTCGAGGCTGCCGGCTTCCGGGACGCGGTGCGGTCCGCGGTCGCTGCGGCCGTCAGGCGCAGTGAAGAGCTCGGCAAGTAGGTCGCTAGGGTATGCCGAAGTTCACGATCACCGGTCGGGTTCGTCCTGTCACCGGGAGCCGCGCCCGCAAGGGTGCGCCGTTTGGGCCGGTGCCGTCGGGGGGTTGGCACCGGCCCATTCGTTCTCCCGACCAGCATTGCGCCTCCTCCGGAGCCTCCGTCCGATGAGCGGCCACTCGTACGTCTCGCTGCTCACCGACTACGGCACGCGCGACGAGTTCGTCGGCGTCGTGAAGTGCGTCATCGCCGACGTCGCGCCGCACGCGACGGTGATCGACATCACGCACGACGTCGCGCCGTTCGACGTGCGGGCAGGATCGCTCGCACTCGCACGTGCGGTGCCGTACGTGCCTCGCGGCGTCGTGATGGCCGTGGTCGACCCGGGGGTCGGATCCAGCCGCCGCGCCATTGCCGTGTCGGTCGCCGGCGGCACCGGCATCTTCGTCGGCCCGGACAACGGGTTGCTCGCACCGGCGGTGGCGCTCGCCGGAGGCGCGGAGTCGGCCGTCGAGCTCGCGAACCCGCGGTACCACCTCGATGCACCGGGCGCGACCTTCGCCGGGCGCGACGTGTTTGCGCCAGTCGCGGGCCACCTGTGCGCGGGCGTACCGCTGTCGGAGATGGGGCCGGAGATCGATCCGTCGGGGATCCTGCCGGGCGTGGTGCCGCTGCCGCGCGAGGTCGACGGCGCGCTGCACTGCGAGGTCACCTGGGTCGACCGGTTCGGCAACTGCCAGCTCAACGTCTCCGCGGAGGAGGCCGCCGCGCTCGGCCCCGTGCTGCGCGTGGTGATCGGCGCAGAGGACCCCGCGCGAGCGATCGAGCGCTCGGCGCCGGTGGTCGCCTCGTATTCGGCGATCGGCGGCGGGCTCGGGCTCGTCGTCGATTCGTACGGCATGCTCTCGATCGCGACCGACCGCGGCTCTGCCGCGGTCGAGACGGGGCTCGGCGCCGGCGCCCTCGTGGTGCTCTCGGCCGGCACGGCCCCGGCGACGCCCGTGCAGATCGGCCGCGCGCCGCGGGCGTAGGCTCCGCACGTGCGCCCCGCCACGACGCTCGCCATCGGCCTGCTCTTCGCCGCGATCCTCGTCGCCGGGCTGATCTCGCTCCTCGGCGCGGGATGAACCTCGCCGCCATCGTCGACGGCCACCCCGACGGTGCGACGGCGCTGCGGTGGTCCGGCGGGTCGTGCACCTACGGCGAGCTGCGCCACCGCGTCGCGTCCCTGCGCGGCGCGCTCGTGCGCAACGGCACCGCTCCCGGCGGCCGCGTGGCGCTGCTGTGCGCGAACAGCCCGACGTTCGTCGAGACGTGGCTCGCCGCGCTCGGTGCGGGCGCGTCCGTGGTGCCGTTGAACCCGGCGAGTCCCGCCGCCGAGCTGCAGCGCGAGCTCGAGGTGGTGCAGCCCGGCGTCGTGGTGGTCGACGAGGCGGGCGCAGCGGCGTGGGCCGGCGTCGACGCGGGCAGGCTCCGGTGCCTCGTGGCGACGTGGGCGGCCGACGGCGCGGGCGTGGCGGGGGCGGTGCGCTCGTCGGAGCTGCACGGCGGCGCGCCGGCACCGGTGGCCGACGTCCCGCCATCCGCGCCGGCGGCGCTGCTCTTCACGAGCGGCACTGCCGGGGCGCCGAAGGCGGCGGTGCTGACCCACGGGAGCCTGTCGGCGAACCTCGACCAGCTGGCCGGGGCGGTGCCGCTCGGCCCCGACGACGTGGTGCTCGGGCTCCTGCCCATGTTCCACGTCTTCGGCCTGAACGTCGTGCTCGGCTGTGCGCTGCGCGGCGGCGCGGCGACGGTGCTCGAGCAGCGGTTCGACCCCGATGCGTTCGTCGGCTCGGTGCAGGCACACGGCATCACCGTGCTGCCGGGTGCACCGCCGCTGTGGGCGGCGGTCGCGCGCGACGCATCGATCCCCGCGGACGCGTTCGCAGGGGTGCGCCTCGCCCTCACCGGTGCCGCGAAGATGCCGGAGGCGGTCAGCCGCGCGATCCACGACCGGTTCGGCCTCGCAGTGGCGGAGGGCTACGGGCTCACGGAGGCGTCGCCGGTCGTCAGCGTGTCGCACGGCGCGAGGTGGAAGGTCGGGTCGATCGGCCGTCCGCTGCCCGGTGTGGAGGTGCGGCTGGTCGACGAGGACGGATCGGCGGTCGAGCAGGGCGACCCCGGAGAGGTGTGGGTGCGCGGCGCCAACGTGTTCGCCGGCTACCTCGACGACGACGAGGCGACGTCGAGGGTGCTCGTGGACGGATGGCTGCGGACGGGCGACGTCGCCGTCGCGGACGGGGACGGCGACCTGGCGATCGTCGACCGCAGGAAGGACCTCATCATCGTCTCGGGCTTCAACGTGTACCCCGCCGAGGTCGAGGCGGCGATCGAGTCGCACCCGGCCGTCGCGCTCGCTGCGGTCGTCGGTGCGCCCGACGAGCGGACGGGCGAGGCGGTCGTCGCACACGTGGTGCTCCGCGCCGGCGAACGGCTCGACGAGGAGGCGCTGATCGCGCACTGCCGCGGGCTCGTCGCCCGCTACAAGTGCCCCGTCAGCGTGCGGTTCGCGGCGTCACTGCCACTCGGCGGCACGGGCAAGGTACTGCGACGCGCGCTGTCGTGACTGCCCGCCGCCCGCGGCGAGGAATCCCGCGAACAGCACCGTGACGCCGGCGAGCAGGGTGACGACGAACGCGCGGTCGTCCCCGAGCCGCCCCGCGAGGGAGCCGCTGAGCGACAGCACGACGGTGCCCGCGGCGATCAGCAGGTTGGCGAGCACCATCCGGCGCGGCGCCAGCGCGGTGCGCGCACCCCTGCTGGGCAGCGACGCCGAGCGGCCTCGCAGCAGCCGCACGACCGACCACGCGGCACCGACGAAGATCACGAGTGCCGCGATGCCCGAGCCGGCCGCGGCGAGGATCCGCGGGAGCGCGCCGAAGACGTCGCGTCCGCGCGGAAGGTCGTCGGGATCGATGGAGCCGTCCATCGGCGCCATCACCAGCACTCCCGCGGCGAACGCCGACGCGAGCGCGAGTCCGCGGGCGACCGGGTCGCCGACGCGCCGCCCCGCGAGCAGGTAGAGGGTGCCGAGCGACAGCCACGCCACGTTCAGCACGGCACCGGCGAGGAAGAACGTGCGGAACACGGGGCCGCTCCATCCCGCGGCGGTCCCCCACCACAGTGCGAACGAACCGGCCGCGAACAGCCCCATCGCGGTGCACCATGCGCCGTCGTGGGGCTGCCGGCGGCGGAGCCACCGGTCGAGCGCAGACAGCGAGAACGCCGTGGCGACGAGCGCCGCCGATGCTGCGAGCGCCGCGTCGAGCGAGGCGCTCATTGCGACGACGACTTCGTGAAAACCTGCACGAGCCCGTACCCTAAGGCGCGTGCCTGCCACCGGCCCAGTCGCGCGGCGCGAGGCACGGCGCCGCATCCCCGAGGCGGCGCTGTCGCGGCTGCCCGTCTACCTCCAGATCCTCACCGACCTGAAGGGCCGGTCGGTCGAGCGCCTGTCGAGCGACGAGCTCGCGGAGCACGCGGGCGTCAACGCCGCGAAGGTGCGCAAGGACCTGTCGTACCTCGGCAGCTACGGCACCCGTGGAGTCGGCTACGACGTGTCCTACCTCGTGTACCAGATCAGCCGTGAGCTGGGCCTCCACCAGGACTGGAACGTCGTCATCGTCGGTGCCGGCAACCTCGGCAGGGCGCTCGCGAATTTCCACGGGTTCTCGTCGCGGGGCTTCCCTGTGGCGGGCATCGTGGACGTCGACCGCGACAAGGTGGGGCGCAGGATCGCGGGCGTCGAGGTGCGGCACGTCGACGACCTGCGCGACATCGTGCGCACCTGCGCGGTGAGCATCGGCGTCATCGCCACGCCGTCCGAGGCCGCACAGGGCGCCGCCGACCGGCTCGTCGGTGCGGGCGTGCGATCGATCCTCAACTTCGCCTCGACCGTGCTGACGGTCCCCGAGGCGATCTCCGTCCGGTCGGTCGACCTGGGCGCGGAGCTGCAGATCCTCGGCTACTACGAGCAGCAGAGCCGCGGCGGCGCGCCGTCCGCACGCACCACGGCGCCGCGCCCCCGGACGAGCCCGGCTCCCTGAGGCCGCGTCGGGCGTGCGCTACTTCCTCAGCATCCGGCCATGGGCGGCCCTCGGCCTGCTCGCCGCGGCGGCGATGGCCGTGTCGGTCGCATGGCTCGGGGTGCGCAGCCTCGCCCCGGCGATCGAGGCCGCCCCCGAGCGCCGCGATGTCGAGGTCATCGCCGCGGTCGCGTCGGTCGATGCCGACGACGGATGGCGGGTCGCCGACGGCCGCTCGTCGGGCTCGGCGCGGCTCGCGCTGGACGACGGACGCACGATGCTCGTCGCCGACGGCACGCTCGGGCAGGTCGACTGCACGGCGCTCGACCAGCCGTTCGGGTGCGTGCTGCTCGCCGACGCGCTCGGTGGTGCGATCGTCTGGTTCGCGCTGCTCCCCGCCGGGGCCGAGGACGGCCAGCGGTACCTGGAGCTGCCGGCGCTGGTCGACATGCTGGAGGGGGGCGACCTCGGCGTGCTGCCCAACGGCTGGGTGGTGCCCCTCGGCACCGGGGTGGTGCGCACGTGCGACGAGGACACGGTGTCGCTGCGCGACTTCATCAACCGGTTCCCGCAGGACCGGGCGGTGACGGTGCTGGATCTGCTGAAGGATGCCGTCGTCGAGGTGCGCTGCACCGGTGACGGCGCCGTCGCGACGGGCTAGGCGCGGGGGGCGAGCCGCGCGATCGCCGACGCCGCGCGGTACGCGGCCTCCGCGGGACCGATCTCGTCGGGCCGAAGCAGGTTCGCCATGATCCGCAGCACCCACTCCATCAGCGTGTGGGAGCGGATGCCGACGCGCGACAGCTCGCGCATCAGTGCGGGACGGCCGATCACGCGCGCGAACAGGCGCGCGACGCGGAAGTACTGCCCGTATTCGTCCTGCAGCAGGCCCGGGTAGCGGTCGATCGCCGCGTCGCCGTCCCCTGCCAGGGCCTCGGCAAGCACCATTGCGGCGATCCGCGACGTCTCGTATGCGTAGTCGATGCCCTCGCCGTTGAAGGGGTTGACGCTCCCGGCCGCGTCGCCCACGACGACGTACCCGGGTCCGGTCTTCGGGCCCACCGAGCCGCCCATCGGGATCTTGCCGCTCGTCGCGCGGCACTCCGGCTTTCCGGGGTCGATGCCCCAGCGGTCGGCGATCATGTGCGCGTACGCGTCGAGCACCGTCGACGTGTTGACGTCGCGGAACCGCTTGAACGTCGACAGCAGGCCGACGCCGACGTTGATCGTCCCGTCTCCGACGGGGAAGATCCAGCCGTAGCCGGGCATCGAGTTGCCGTGCCGGTCCTTCACGTCGAGCGCGGACTCGATCCACGGCTCGTCGTGCCGCGGGCTCGTCCAGTACGTGCGGATGGCGGTGCCATACGGCCAGTCCCGGTTGCGCGCGGTTCCGAGTGCGCGGCCGAAGCGGCTGTTCGCGCCGTCGGCCACGACGACGTACTTCGCGCGCACCTCGGTGGTCTCGCCCGATTCGACGTCGCGGATCGTCGCACCGGCGAGCCGGGCGCCGTCCATCAGCGGCTCGGTCACCTCGTGCCCTTCGCGGAGGTCGGCTCCGGCGGCCACGGCGCGGCGGGCGACCATGTGGTCGAGCTCTCGCCGGCGCACGACGTAGCCGTGACGGGGATACACGGGGTGCGTCGGCCACTGCAGCTCGAGCTCGCGGCCGTGCGCCGTCGCGCGGAGTCCGTCGTAGCGGTGGTACCGGGAGAGCTCGTCGCCGAGTCCCATGTCCTCGAGCTGCTTCACTGCGCGCGGCGTGAGTCCGTCGCCGCAGGTCTTGTCGCGCGGGAAGTGCTTCTTCTCCGCGACGAGCACGCGGACCCCGTGCTCGGCCAGCCAGTACGCGGCGGCCGCTCCCGCGGGCCCGCATCCGACGACGAGGACGTCGGCGTCCTCGCGTCCGGAAGCCATTGCGCCAGCGTACGGTCGCGCGCCCGTGCGGCGCCGTGTCGTGCGGGGATGAGGGGGCGTCGTGCGGTCGTCGGGAGGGCGTCAGCCCGCCGACGGCCGGGCCTTGGTGCCGACCGCGCGCGGCGGCTCGGGCATCAGCATCGAGAAGTCCGCGTCGAGCGAGTCGAACGACGTCGCACCCGACTCGAGCGCGGCGAAGATCTCCGATTCGGGCGAGCACCAGCGCTCGTACTCCTCCAGCCACTGCTCCGAGGCGGGATCGGCACCGGCGATCTCGTAGCGCACGTGGCACACGACGCCGAGGATCTCGTACTCGGTGAGCGCGCCGCCCGCGGACTGTCCCTGCATCGGCATCGGGTTGCCGTTGTAGGACAGCGGCGCGTGCGCCCCGCCCTCGCGGTCGGGGTTTCCGTAGACCGGGATCTCCGCAGCGACGAACGACTGGCTGCCGACGTACACGAAGTTCAGCATGTCCTCGATGTGGGGGAAGGTCTTGAGTACCTCTCCCTCGTGCAGCACGCGCCCCGCTCCGCCCTGTCCGGCGGCGCCGTGGCACCCCGCGCACGATCCGAAGACCCCTGCACCGATGGCCATCGGCCCCTCGACGACCTCGTCCTTGGGCTGCAGCGCGAGGAGATAGAGGAATGCCCACATCGGCAGGAGGCTCAGCGTGGCCATCGCCCAGAACGGGATCTTCTTGCGCGTCTTCGCGCTCGCGATGTACGCCGGATCGGGGAGCGCAGCCTTCGGCGCGGGTGCAGCGGCGGGCTGCGCCGGCACCGCGCGCGCCGCGACGGCGGGTGCAGCCGCGCCGGACGTCGCGGGCGACGCCGCGGCGGCGTCGCCCGACAGCTCCTGCTTGCGGGCCTGGGAGCGCTTCAGCAGGTGCTCGGGAATCTCGGTCACTGGATCGTCCTCGTGTGGGGTGCGTCGTGCGGGCAGCGACGAGCGCAGGTCGGGTCGGCTACGAACATACCGTTCGCCGACACACTAGGGGGTCGCTCCGCGCGCACCGGAGTCTTCGGCGCGCACGAGCGCACGAATGCCGCAGTGCTTGGTCGCATTTGCGGAGTGGCGACTAGTCTCAACGCCGCGCCGCCGGCGCGCGAGGAAGGAACCCCGCCAGGACCCACATGACCGCGACGATCCTTGCCGTTGACGTGCTCCGCTGGCCGGGCATGAACCAGGCGTTCATCTTCTCGTTCGTGCTGACGGTCGCCATGGCGCTCGTGGTGGTTCCGATCGGCAAGCGCCGCCCCGTCGACCGCAAGGCGACCTGGGGCGAGGCGATGTTCGGTGCCGCGTACGTCTTCGCCGTGATGTTCGTCGCCTTCGGCGTGGTGCCGCACCAGTGGATCGACCATGCCGACAAGGAGCTCGGCTGGCGCAAGGACAAGCTCATCTTCGGGCCCTTCGACGTGCTGAAGCCCCAGGCGTACGGCGGGCAGTTTCCGTTCACGATCAGCTACGAGGCCCTCCGCGACATCATCGTGATCGTCATCCACGCCGTGTTCATCGGGATGATGCTCTACCTCTTCTCCTGGTGGCAGAAGCGCGGCCAGGTCAAGCCGAAGCAGATCGAGACGTCCTCGTACGGACGTCCGCTGGTGAAGCGGGGCTAGCGGTGGCGAAGACCGACGCAAACCCGCCGATGCCGGAGTGGTCGGCCGAGTACCAGCTGGTCGAGGTCGACGCCGACTACCTGTCGAAGGCCGTCAAGCCGAAGCAGTTCATCCACATCGACCAGAGCGAGTGCATCATGTGCGAGGGCTGCGTCGACATCTGCCCGTGGAAGTGCATCCACATGGTGACGCCCGACGCCATCGCCGAGGCCGAGGGAACCGAGCAGCCCGGGGCCGATCCGTCCGACCAGGTCGTGTTCATCATCGACGACGACGTGTGCACGCGCTGTGCGCTCTGCGTCGACCGCTGTCCGACGGGCGTGATCATCCTCGGCAAGGTCGGCTCGGCGCCGGCCACCGGCGAGGTCCACATGCGGACGCCGAACCACGGCTACGCCTACGGAATGCGCTTCTAGGACCGGAGACGACGGAGACACCATGGCACGCACACTCGAAGAGAAGCCCCGCATCAGCGTGAAGGAGCGCCTCGCCAAGCTCGGCGAGTCGGTCCAGGGCAGCCAGGCCTGGAACTCGATCTTCCGGCCGGGCTCGATCTTCCGCAAGGGCTACACGGACTCGCCGCGAAACCGCTCGTACGTCGTGATGAACTCGGTGCTCTACCACCTGCACCCGGTGAAGGTGAAGCGCCACGCCGTCAAGGTGAGCTACACCCTCTGCCTCGGCGGGCTCAGCTTCTTCCTCTTCATCCTGCTCACGGTGACGGGCATCTTCCTGATGTTCTTCTACCGGCCGACGGCGGCGGACGCGTGGCAGGACATCCAGTCGCTGCAGACCTCGGTGACGTTCGGGCTCATGGTGCGCAACATGCACCGGTGGGGCGCGCACCTGATGGTGCTCAGCGTGTTCCTCCACATGGCGCGCGTCTTCTACCACGGCGCGTACAAGGCGCCACGCGAGTTCAACTGGGTCGTCGGCGTCATCCTGCTGACGCTCACCCTGTTGCTCTCGTTCACGGGATACCTGCTGCCGTGGGACCAGTTGGCGCTGTGGGCCGTGGCCGTCGGCACCAACATGATGGGGTACTCGCCCGTCATCGGCTCCCAGGTGCGCTTCGTGCTCCTCGGCGGCGTCGAGATCGGGCCCGAGACGCTGCTCCGTTGGTACGTGCTGCACGTGCTGCTGTTCCCCTTCGTCACCGTCATCTTCCTTGCGATCCACTTCTGGCGGGTCCGCAAGGACGGTGGCATCTCCGGGCCGCTGTGATCGAAAGGACGGACGGACGATGACCGAGATTCCCGAGCACCTCCTCAAGCGGGCCCAGGCCGCGCGCGAGAAGGCCGCGGGCCAGGGCGGTGCGCAGGGGGGCGACGAGTCGCGCATCCCGTCCGACCTGCTCGAGCGCAGCAAGGCGGCCGGCTCCGCTGCGGCGGTGGTGCCGGCAGCCCCGGCGACCTCTCTGCCGGCGGGTGCCGGCCCCGGCGGGCACACCCAGCGCCTTCTCACCGTCGTCAAGGCGGGGTCGATCCAGGACGTGAAGGCCGAGCCCGTCGACAAGGTCCACACCTGGCCGCACCTGCTGTCGATCGAGTTCGTCGCGGCACTCGCCTGCACCGCGTTCACGTTCATGTTCTCGTGGTTCGTGAACGCGCCGCTGCTGCAGGCGGCGAACTTCAACCAGACGCCGAACCCGTCGAAGGCGCCGTGGTACTTCCTCGGCCTCCAGGAGCTGCTGACGATGTTCCACCCGATGATCGCGGGCGTGACCATCCCCGGCATGGGCCTGATCGCGCTGATCTTCGCGCCCTACGTGGACCGCAACCCGTCGAACAAGCCCGAGGACCGCAAGTTCATGACGAGCATGATGACGATGTTCCTCATGTTCTGGGCGATCCTCGTCATCATCGGGTCGTTCTTCCGCGGACCCGGATTCAACTTCATCTTCCCCTGGCGGGACGGAATCTTCTTCGAGCTGTGACCATGTCTTCCTCCACCACCATCTCCATCGCCGTCGCCGTCCTGCTCGTCGCGGGGCTCGGCGTCGTCCTCACGTCCGTCCGCCGCAGCGCGGTGCGGGGCACGGGCGCGCTCTCGCGCGAGACCGCGCGCCGCGACCGCGCGGGACGCAGGAGCCGGCGCGCCGCGACCAGGGCGGCAGAGGAGTCGGCGTCGGTCGCCGTCGTTGCCGCGCCGAGCGCGGAGCTCGAGCCGTGGTCGCCGCCGGATCCCGAGGCGATCGGCGTCTCGCGCCGGCAATTCCTCAACCGCGCGTCCGTCACGTTGATGGGCGCGAGCCTCGGCGCGTTCGGTGCCGCCGTCGTCGGATTCCTCTGGAAGGGCTCCTCGGGCGGGTTCGGCTCGAAGATCACGATCGGCAACATCGACGCCGTCATCACGCAGATCCGTTCCGGCAAGGGCTTCTTCTACGTGCCCGAGGCGCGTGCATGGATCACCGAGTTCCCGGCCGAGAGCCTCGCAAAGGCGAAGGCGGCGTACGGCAAGCAGTCGGCGGTCTATGCGGGGATGGAGGCGGGCATCGTCGCCCTCTACCAGAAGTGCCCGCACCTCGGGTGCCGCGTGCCGGAGTGCTCGAGCTCGCAGTGGTTCGAGTGCCCCTGCCACGGTTCGCAGTACAACCGCGTCGGCGAGAAGAAGGGTGGTCCGGCACCGCGCGGCATGGACCGCTTCGGCGTCTCGGTCAGCAACGGCTCGGTCGTCGTCGACACCGGCGCCGTGTTCGGGGGCCCGCCCATCGGCACGAACACCACCGGCCAGGAGGCCGAGGGTCCGCACTGCGTCGGCGCGGCAGGGGAGCACTAGACCATGGTCGCCAGCATCACCACGACGATTGCCTGGATCGTCCTCATCGTCGTCACGCTCGGGTGGGCCGTCTACGGCCTCGCGAGCATTCGGCAGGGCCGGCGCGAGGCGGGAGCCGAGATCCGTCTGGCCGCCAACCGCAAGCCGTACTACGACGACGACGAACTGGAGGGCCGCAAGCTCGAGCGCACCCAGCTCCTCGGCGTCGCCTTCCTCGCGGTCATCACCATCGTGCTCCCGCTGTACTGGATCCTCGAGCCGGGCCGTCAGTCCGGTGCGGAGAAGATGTGGGAGCACCAGTTCGAGGGATGGGGCGGCCGGCTGTTCGCCTCCACGGCCGACGGTGGCTACAACTGCGCGGGTTGCCACGGCGGCATGAACGGTGCGGGTGGTGCTGCCGCCTACTCCGTCGCCGATCCGACGACCGGCGAGGTGAAGGCGGTCGACTGGAAGGCGCCGGCGGTCAACACGATCTTCTACCGGTTCAGCGAGTCCGAGGTTCGCTTCATCCTCCAGTACGGCCGGCCGTTCTCGCCGATGTCGCCGTGGGGGCTCGAGGGCGGCGGTCCGTTGAACAGCCAGCAGCTCCAGACGCTCCTCGACTACATGCACAGCATCCAGGTCCCGCGGGAGGACTGCGCGGTCCAGGGCGCCGATGCACGGTCGTGCGAGGGCGGGCACCTGCCGAAGGAGATGCAGGACGCGATCCAGGCCGAGGCCGAGCGCCTGGTCGAGGCGGGTACGTACGCCACCGTGGGTGAGGCGCTGTTCAACCTCGACCTCGCGGGCGGCGGCTACTCGTGCGCGCGGTGCCACACGAAGGGGTGGTCGTACGGCGAGCCCCAGATCACGGGCGGCGGTGCGTTCGGCCCGAACCTCACGGGTGGATCCGCCGTTCGCCAATTCCCGAACCAGAGCGACATGATCGCCTTCATCAAGGGCGGCAGCGAGTACGGCAAGCGCTACGGCGCCCAGGGCCAGGGCAGCGGCCGGATGCCGGCGTTCGGCGCGATGCTGACCGACGAGCAGATCACCGCGATCGTCGAGTACGTGAGGGGTCTCTGATGCTGTCTGCGCTGCTCGCCGTGTCGTGGGAGCCCGAGCTCCGCGGCATCGTCGTCGTCCTCCTCATGGTCGTCGTGCTGATCGGCGGCTCCTACCTGATCGTCGGCACCAACGTCGGTGCCCGGCTCGGCCTGCTCGTCATCCTCGGCGGGTTCTTCGGCTGGATGGCGACGATGGGCGCCATCTGGTGGGTGTATGGCATCGGATTGAAGGGGCCCGAGCCGTCGTGGAAGCCCGCCGAGCCGATCACGATCGTGCGCGATGCGGCGTACCTCGCCGATGCGGGCATCCTCTCCGGTGCGACGCAGCCGGCCACGGGCGGCGATGTCGCCACGAAGTGCGCCCAGGCGGACCGGGACGTCTGCGCCGCGCTGGTCGGCGACGGGTGGCACGTGCTGGACGAAGCCGATCCGCAGCGCGGACAGGCCGTTGCCGCGTCGGACGCGATCATCCTCAACCTCGCCGAGGAGTTCTCGGCCGGCGAGTACCTGTCGGTCAACGTCTACGACCGCGGCGGCGAGCGGTACCCGCTCATCACGGAGTCGATCGACTTCTTCGCGTTCTTCCACAAGCCGCGCCACGCGGTGGTGGAGGTCGTGCCCGTCGTGCCGCAGCGCACCGAGCCCGGCCGGGCCCCTGCCCGGGCCGAGGCCGACACGACCAAGCCGCACCGCTACGTCTACATGGTGCGGGATCTCGGCGCGAAGCGCCAGCCGGCGATCCTGATCACGCTCGGTTCGACGCTGATCTTCCTGATCCTCTGCTGGCTGATGCACCGCCGCGAACTCGCGGTGCGGGCCAACGTCGGCGGGGACGGGACGCTCGCGCGCTCCTCGCGCGCGTAGCGTCGGCGGCCATGGGCCAGTACCTCCCGATCGTGGTGCTCGCCGTGCTGGCGGTCGTCTTCGGCGTGCTCAGCCTGCTCGCGTCGGTGCTGCTCGCCCCGCGCCGGCCGAACGACGCGAAGAGCGCCCCGTACGAGTGCGGCATCGTCCCGGGGAAGGAGCCGCCGGAGCGGTTCCCCGTGAGCTTCTACGTGATCGCGATGCTCTTCATCATGTTCGACATCGAGATCATCTTCGCCTACCCCTACGCGCTCGAGAGCCGGACGCTCGGCACCTACGGCTTCATCGAGATGCTGTCCTTCAGCGCGGTCTTCTTCATTGCGTTCGTCTACGCGGTGGCGCGCGGGGCCCTCGACTGGGGCCCGGTGAAGCGGGACGTCGCCGTCGCCCCGGTGTCCGCGCAGCGGTCCCCCGGCGTCAAGGTGGTGGGTCTCGAGGGACGCGAGGAGGCCGTGTCGTGGGCGTGATCGGCGCGGTGCGCGAGGACGGGCTCGGCGGTCTGCAGCACAATTTCATCACCGCGCGCATCGAGGATCTCGTGATCTGGTCGCGCTCGCGCTCCAGCTGGCCGGCGACGTTCGGCCTCGCGTGCTGCGCCATCGAGATGATGGCGACCGGCACGGCGCACTACGACCTCGCCCGCTTCGGCATGGAGGTCTTCCGCGCCTCGCCGCGCCAGGCCGACATCATGATCGTCGCGGGTCGCGTGAGCCAGAAGATGGCACCGGTGCTGCGGCAGGTCTACGACCAGATGATGGAGCCCAAGTGGGTCATCAGCATGGGCGTGTGCGCCAGCAGCGGCGGGATGTTCAACAACTACGCGATCGTGCAGGGCGTCGACCAGATCGTCCCCGTCGACGTGTATGCGCCCGGCTGCCCCCCGACGCCGGAGACGCTCATCCATGCGATCGAGACGCTCCACCAGCTGATCGAGGACGGCGAGATCATGCGCCGTCGCGCGGCGACCGGCACCGGTGCCGAAGTGCGCGTGCAGGAGATCCCCGCCGGCACGTCCGTGCCCGTCGTGCTCGGGGTGAAGTGAGCACGACGGTGTCGGAGATGCACGGCTGTCCGCTCGTCGACTCGCTCGGTCAGCGCGTGCTGCACGTGCCGCGCGGGCGATGGGCCGCGGTGCTGGGCGCGCTGCGCGCCGACGGCTTCGAGGTGTGCGCGGACCTGACCGCGGCCGACTACCTCCGGCACCCCGGCCGGACGCTGCCGGACGGCGTCGTCGCGGAGCGCTTCGAGGTGGTGGCGAACCTGCTGTCGGTGTCGGGCCAGGGGCGGCTGCGCGCGCGCACGCAGGTGCCCGAGGCCGATCCCTCGGTCGCGTCCGTGTTCGGGCTGTATCCCGGCACCGAGGCCATGGAGCGCGAGGTCTGGGACATGTTCGGAATCGCCTTCGACGGCCACCCCGACCTCACGCGCATCCTCATGCCCGAGGACTGGGACGGGCACCCGTTGCGCAAGGACTTTGCCCAGGGGCGCATCCCGGTGCAGTTCAAGGGGGCGCCGTCGTGACCGCGCTCGACGACCGCAGGCCCGCGGCCGCCCACACCGGCGAGGGTGGGCAGGAGATGGGCTTCCGTCGCGAGTCGACGCCGGACGAGCTGTTCCGCGAGGTCGGTGCGGTGCTCCGGATGAGCGAGTCCGAGGTCGCGGCCATGCAGGGCGAGATCTCCGACGACGAGACGATGATCATCAACATGGGTCCGTCGCACCCCAGCACGCACGGCGTGTTGCGGCTGATGCTCGAGCTCAAGGGCGAGACGGTGCTGCGCTGCAAGCCGGTGATCGGCTACCTGCACACGGGCATGGAGAAGACGGGCGAGTCGCTGTCGTACCTGCAGGGCGGCACGAACGTGACCCGCATGGACTACGCCTCGCCGCTCAACAACGAGCTCGTGTTCTCGCTGGCGACGGAGAAGCTGCTCGGCATCGACGGCGACATCCCCGAGCGCGCGACGTGGATGCGCATGCTGCTGTCCGAGATGAACCGGATGAGCAGTCACCTGCTGTTCATGGCCACGAACGGCATGGACCTCGGCGCGGTGTCGATGATGCTGTACGGCTGGCGCGAGCGCGAGGAGGTGCTCCGGTTCTTCCAGAAGGTCACCGGCCTCCGGATGAACCACAACTTCATCCGCCCCGGCGGGATCGCGGCCGACCTCCCGAAGGGCTGGCGCGACGACGTCCTGCGCATCCTCGACCTGCTGCCCGACCGCCTCGCCGAGTACGACGTGCTGATGACGGGCCAGCCGATCTGGCGCGAGCGCCTGCAGGGAGTGGGCGTCATCACGCGGGACGAGGCGCTTGCGCTCGGCGCGACGGGTCCGATACTCCGGTCCACGGGCCTGCCGTGGGACCTGCGCCGCGACATGCCGTACCTGCGCTACTCGGAGGTCGAGTTCGACGTCGTCGTCGGCGTGCACGGCGACGCGTACGACCGGTATGCGATCCGGCTCAACGAGATCCGCGAGTCGATGCGCATCGTCCGGCAGATCCTCGACCGGATGCCGGCCGGCGACGTGCGCATCCAGGACAAGAAGGTGACGCCCCCGCCGCGCGCCCGCATCGACGAGTCGATGGAGGCGCTGATCCACCACTTCAAGATCTTCACCGAGGGATTCAAGGTGCCCGAGGGCGAGGTGTACGTGGCCATCGAGAGCCCGCGCGGGGAGATCGGCTGCTACATCGTCAGCGACGGCTCGTCGGTTCCCTACCGCATGCACGTCAGGGCCCCCAGCTTCGTCAACATCCAGGCGCTCCCGCACATGATGCGCGGCGGGCTCGTGGCCGATGCGGTCGCCGTGATCTCCTCCGTCGACCCCGTGCTCGGGGAGGTCGACCGGTGAGCAGGCTCTCCGAGGACAACGTCCGCCTCGCGGCGGAGATCATCGGCCGGTATCCGCGCCCGAAGTCCGCGCTCGTGCCGCTGCTGCACCTCGCGCAGGAGCAGGACGGCTGGGTCACCCGCGACGCAATGGTGCACATCGCGGAGCTCGTCGGCACCACGCCGGCCGAGGTGTACGGCACGGCGACCTTCTACGAGATGTTCAGGTTCGAGCCGGTCGGCCGCTACCTCATCAACATCTGCGGGACGATGTCCTGCCAGCTGATGGGGGCGCACGAGCTGATGGAGCGCGCGTCCGAGCGGCTCGGCGTGAAGGTCGGCGGGACGACGCCCGACGGCACGTTCACCCTCGCGCACGCCGAGTGCCAGGCCGCGTGCACGGAGGCGCCCTGCCTGCAGGTGAACTACCGCTACCGGTACCGCGTCACGCCCGAGCAGATCGACCAGCTGATCGACGACCTCGCCGCAGGCAGGCTCGACGGCGAGATCCCGCCGCACGGCGTGCTGGCGCGCGTGCGCCAGTCCATCCCGCCGGAGCGCTTCGTCGGAGCGCCGGAGCCCGATGCGCACGCGACGGGACCCGCATGGATCGGGGACGCGCAGTGACCACCTGGCCGCACGCCCCCGGGTTCGTCGCCGGCGACCGGCCCCGCATCGTCACCTCGCGCTTCGAGCACGAGGACTCCTACACGCTGCGGCGCTCGCTCGAGACCGGCGGCTACGAGGGCCTGAAGGCCGCGCTGAAGCGCACGCCCGCCGAGGTGCACGAGGAGGTCCGCGCGTCCACGCTGCTCGGCCGCGGCGGAGCCGGATTCCCCGCAGGCACGAAGTGGGGCTTGACGCCGAAGGGGACGTGGCCCCGCTACCTGGTCGTCAACGGCGACGAGAGCGAGCCCGGCACCTACAAGGACAGGCTCCTCATGGAGCGCGACCCGCACCAGCTCATCGAGGGATGCCTCATCGCGTGCTGGGCAGCGGGCCTCTCGCAGTGCTTCCTCTACGTGCGCGGCGAGATGGCGCTCGCCCAGGAGCGGATCGCCGCCGCGCTCAACGAGGCGTACGCCGCCGGCCTCGTCGGCCGGAACATCCTCGGCACCTCGTTCTCCGTCGACGTCGTCCTCCATTGGGGCGCCGGTGCCTACGTCGTCGGCGAGGAGACCGCGCTCATCGAGAGCCTCGAGGGAAACCGCGGCATGCCGCGCCTCAAGCCGCCCTACTTCCCCGCGGCGATCGGCCTCTACGGGAAGCCGACGATCGTCAACAACGTCGAGACGCTGTCGAACCTCCCGTTCATCGCGCGCAACGGCTCCGCCGCGTACACCGCGATCGGCACGGCGACGTCGCCGGGGACCCGGATGGTCGCCGTGTCCGGGCACGTCGCGCGGCCGGGCGTGTACGAGATCGTCAACGGCACGACGACGTTCCGCGACCTGATCTACGGCGCGGACTTCTGCCAGGGCATCCGGGGCGGACGTGCGCTGAAGGCGTTCGTGCCGGGTGGCGGTTCGGCGCCGTGGTTCACGGCCGACCAGCTCGACCTTCCCTTCGAGGCGAGCCAGGTCGGACCGGCGGGATCGATGCTCGGCTCGGGCGCGGTGATGGTGATGGACGAGACGACCGACATTCCCGCGGCCGCACTGTCGCTGACGAACTTCTATGCGCACGAGTCGTGCGGCAAGTGCACGCCGTGCCGCGAGGGCGGCACGTGGCTGCAGCGGATCCTGTCGCGCGTCGTCGCTGGCGAGGGGACGGATGCGGACCTCGACCAGCTCCTCGAGGTCGGCGCCATGATCTGCCCCGGTGCGTTCCCGCACGCATCCAGCAGCCGCCTCGGCCTCGATGCGGTGCCGTTCCCCTACAAGATGACCACGATCTGCTTCGTCGGGCCGTCGGCGTTCGCGCCCGTCCACTCGGCACTCACGCTGTTCCGCGACGAGTTCGAGGCGAAGATCGTCAAGCGCATCAGCATCCCCGTGATCGCCGCGTCGGCGGCCGGAGGCGGACAGTGACCACGACAGAGCCCGCAGGCACCGAGGCCGACGCGCCGCCGCCCGACCCGAACGCGGTCAGCGTCACGCTGAACGGCACGCCCATCACGGCACGCAAGGGCGAACTCATCATCGCTGCAGCCGAACGCCACGGCGAGTACATCCCGCGTTTCTGCTACCACGAGCGGATGAAGCCGGTCGGCATGTGCCGCATGTGCCTGGTCGAGGTCGACTCGGGCCGCGGGCCGGCCATCACGCCGTCGTGCATGGTCACCGTTGCGCCCGACATGAAGATCGACACCCAGTCGCCCACGGTGAAGCGGATGCAGGAGGGCGTGCTCGAACTGCTGCTCGCCAATCACCCGCTCGACTGCCCGGTGTGCGACAAGGGCGGTGAGTGCCCGCTGCAGGACCAGACGCTGGCCTACGGCCCGGGCGAGAGCCGGTTCGTGGAAGAGAAGCGGCACTACGAGAAGCCGATCCCGATCAGCGACCTGGTGT
>JAGWXX010000097.1 GCA_018969685.1 Acidobacteriota bacterium
CGCTCGAGTGAGGTCGGAATCCGTGAAAAAGGGTCGCCACCGTCGTTTCGAGGAAGCGCGGAAGTTGAAGCAGGCGGGTCCGACCGCAGCCGACCTCGGTCTCGGCCGTCGCGAGGAGTCGTCGGGCTCCGAGGACGACGAGTACGCCGCGATCGCAGAGCGCTACGGAGTCAGGTTCGACGACGAGGACGCGGAGGACGCGACCGACGAGGAAGACGGCCCGCAGGCGTAGCCCGCGGCCGTACCGATTCCCATGGCACAGCAGTTCCGGAACGTCGCAATTGTCGCGCACGTCGACCACGGCAAGACCACGTTGGTCGACGCCATCCTCAAGCAGACCGGAGCGGTCGCGTCCCACCAGGCTCCGATCGAGCGCGTCATGGACTCCAACGACCAGGAGCGCGAGCGCGGCATCACCATCCTGTCCAAGGCGGCCTCCGTCGAATGGAAGGGCACGCGGATCAATTTGGTCGACACCCCGGGCCACGCCGACTTCGGCGGAGAGGTCGAGCGCGCCCTCGCGCTCGTCGATGGCGTGCTGCTCCTCGTCGACGCCGCTGAGGGCCCGCTGCCCCAGACGCGCTACGTGCTCTCGAAGGCGCTCCGCCTTCGCCTGCCCGCGGTCGTGGTGATCAACAAGGTCGACCGGCAGGACGCGCGGGCCGACGAGGTGCTGCACGAGGTGGAGGCCCTGTTCCTCGACCTCGCATCCGAGGACGACCAGTTGTCCTTCCCGGTGTTCTCCGCGATTGCGCGCGACGGCCGCGCCGTGCGCGGCATCGGATATCCCGGGGAGGACGACTCGCTCGCGTGCCTCCTCGACGGCGTGGTGGAGCACGTTCCGGGCCCGGTGGACCGCTCGGCGGAGCCGTTGCAGGCCCTCGTCACCAACCTCGACGCGTCCGACTACCTCGGTCGCCTCGCCATCGGCCGGGTTGCGGCGGGGACGCTTCGCCGCGGCGAGATGGTCGCGCTGATGGGCCGTGGCGACGGGGCGCCCGTGCGCAAGCGGGCAACGGGACTCTTCGCGTTCCGAGGCATCGGCAGGGAGGAGGTGCAGGAGGTCGGATGCGGAGACCTCTTCGTCCTCGCCGGATTCGAGGACGTCGAGGTCGGCGACAGCGTGGCGGATCCCGAGCATCCCGTCGCGCTCCCTCGCCTCGAGGTCGACGAGCCCGTGATCCGGATGAGCTTCGGCGTCAACACGTCGCCTCTCGCCGGACGATCGGGCCGCTACCTCACCGGACGGCACCTCCGCGACCGTCTCGCGAAGGAGGTGCTGGGGAACGTCAGCATCAAGGTGCGTCCGTCCGAGACGGCGGAGGTCCTCGAGGTCGCGGGACGCGGCGAGCTGCAGTTGGCGGTCCTCATCGAGTCGATGCGCCGCGAGGGCTTCGAGCTGCAGGTCAGCCGCCCGGAGGTCGTCGTTCGGGAGGTCGACGGCGCGGTCCACGAGCCGGTCGAGGCGGGGTCGTGCGACGTCCCCGACGAATACGTGGGAGCGGTCACCCAGGCGCTGGCACCGCGCCGGGCCCGCATCACCGACGTCCGCCCCGGCGACCCCGGCAGGTCGATCGTGTCCTTCGAGGCGCCCGCGCGCGGCCTGATCGGCCTCCGTTCCGAATTGCTGACCACCACGCGCGGCACAGCGCTCGTCAACCAGTCGCTCGCGGGGTGGGCGCCCTGGTTCGGCGACCTGCCGCAGCGACCGGGCGGCGCCATGGTCGCCGACCGCACGGGCAGCGTCACGGCCTACGCGCTCGACAACCTGCAGCTGCGCGGGACGCTGTTCGTCGCGCCGGGCGACGACGTCTACGAGGGGATGGTCGTGGGACAGTCGAGCCGCGACGAGGAGATGGTCGTCAACGCCGTCCGCCCAAAGGAAAAGACGAACATCAGGACGCACAGCCACGACGATGGCGTGAAGCTCGCGGCCCCCGTCATCCACACGCTGGAGACCGCGATCGAGTGGATCGCGGACGACGAACTGGTGGAGGTGACGCCGGACGCGATCAGGGTCCGGAAACGGGTCCTCGGGCTCGAGGACCGGAAACGGCAGGCGAAGCGCCGGCCCTAGACGGTCCTTCGCCGCGCCTTGGGGTGCGGCAACGCGGCGCCGGTTCGGCTGCGGAGCGCCTCGACGATGCGGGCGTAGATCTTCGCGCCGCAGAGCTCGATGATCTCGTCCTTCAGTTCGAGGTAGACCGGCCGCGTTCCGACGAACGCGGCGTGATGGTCGGTGCACCACCAGTGGAAGTCGTGGCCGCCCTCGCCCCAGTCCCTGCGCTTCCATTCCCGGACGAAGGACACGACGTGGCCGTCATCCTCGGTGTGCTCATCGAGGCGCAAGGGCAGCTGCCAGCAGACGTCGGGCTTCCAGTCCATCGGCCGCTCGCCGGCCTCCGTCGCCGCGACGTGGAAGGCGCATCCTCCTCCCCCGGGGAATCCGGGGGGATTGTGGAAGATGCACGCTCCGTCGACCGTGCGCGTCTTGTCCGCTCCGTCCCGTTCCTTCGTCAGCCAGCGGCCGTTCGACCCCTTCGCGTGGTTGGCCCAGTGCTCTGGCTTCAACCTCCTCGCCGACCGCTTGACGCTCGCGAGGTCGTCCTTGTCGATGAAGTGCGCACCGAAGCTGCAGCACCCCTGCTGGAGCTTCGTGGCGTCGTCGTCGAGCACGCCCTTGCACCCGCGTCCCCAGATGCAGGTCCAGTTGGAGAGCATGAAGGTTGCATCGACGATCCACGTCTGGTCCTTGTCGGGATCGGAGAAGCTCATCCATTCGTGGAGGTCGTCGAGTTTCGGCACGGTCGGCAACCCTAGACCACGGTGCGCGCCCGCCCGATGGCATACTTTCGGCATGCGCGACGTGCACGAGATCGCCGCCGACCTCGAGGCGCTGGCGGAGGAACTCGCCGACCATGCACTGGAGGTGCTGCGCGGGGCCCACGAGCGCGGCGAGTCGGGCCGGCCCGAGCGGGAGAAGATCCTCACGCAGGCGCGTCGCTCGCTCGAGAAGGCGGCGGGGCTCCTCAGACGGCTCGGTTGAGCGCGTCGATCAGCAATCGAAGCCCCGCCCAGTCCCGCCGCACGAAGTCGAACACGAGTCGCGGCTTGTCGACGGCGTCCCCGTCGGCCACCTCGGCCGGCAGCGGCCCGGACCGTTCGAACACGCCCTGACGGCAGAGATGTCCATGTTCGCGCTGGAGGGCGGCGAGCAGTTCGTCCGTCGGTTCGTGCAGCAGCCGCACGACGAGCCGGCGTCCGACGAACCTGATCGAGTGGAAGTTCCGGTAGAACCCCTCGATCTCGCCGACGGCCTCGTCCACGTCGTTGCAGACCCTGTACAGCGCCACGTCCTCCGGCGAGACGAGCCTGCGGGGGACGAGCTGGTCCTCGATGAAGGTCTCGACGGCGTGCCAGAAGCGGTCCCCCGGAAGCTCCATCAGGACGATGGGGACGGGGATGCCCTTGCCCGTCTGGGTGAGCGTCAGGAGCTCGAACATCTCGTCCAGGGTCCCGAAGCCTCCCGGCATGCAGACGAACGCCTGCGACTCCTTCACCAGCATCAGCTTCCTCGTGAAGAAGTAGCGCATGGACACGTACTTCGCGTCCCCGGCGATCACCGGGTTGGCACTCGACTCGAACGGGAGCTGGATGGAGACGCCGATCGACCGCGCCCGGCCCGCACCGACCATGCCGGCCTCCATCAGACCCGGTCCCGCTCCGGTGACGACCATCCAGCCCCGCCGGGCCAGTTCCGCCGACAGCGCCACGGTCTGCACGAACAGCGGGTCGTCCTGCGTCACACGTGCCGAACCGAAGATCGTCACCTTGCGCTCGTGCCGGTG
>JAGWXX010000001.1 GCA_018969685.1 Acidobacteriota bacterium
GTGACCCACTGGGACGAACTGGACCGGCCGGTGTCGGGCGACTTCGCATCGTGCCCCGACGTCGACGCCGTGGTGTTCGCCGTGCCGCACCGCGAGTTCCGGGCCATCGAGCCCCGCACGTGGCTCGACGGGCGCCGCCCCATCGTGCTGGACGCGAACGACTGCCTCACGGCCGCGCAACGCGACGCATTCGCCGGCGCCGGCTGCATCGTCGCCTCGGTCGGCCGTGGAAGCACGGCGCCGCTGTGAAGGTCCTGGTCACCGGGGGCGCGGGCTTCGTCGGCGTCCACCTCGCGGGTGCGCTCGTCGACGGCGGCGCGGACGTCACCCTCGTCGACAACTTCGCGCGCGGCGTGCAGGACGCGACCTTCCAGCGGCTGCTCGCGCGGCCCGGCGTGCGGGCGCAGGAGGCCGACCTGCTCTCGCCCGGGTTCGCCGGTGCCGTCGACCGCGACTTCGACGCGATCTTCCACCTCGCGGCGATCATCGGCGTGCGCCACGTGCTCGAGCGACCGTACGACGTGCTCGCCGACAACGCGGCGATGACCGTGCACGCCATCGAGGCCGGCCGCCGCCAGCGCGCGCTGCGACGGGTCGTGTTCAGCTCGACGTCCGAGATCTACGCGGGGTCGCTCGTGCACCTCCCGTCGATGGCGGTCCCCACGCCGGAGACCACGCCCATCGCGCTCACCGATCTCTCCGCCCCGCGCACCTCGTACATGCTCTCCAAGGCGTTCGGCGAGGCGCTGTTCCACCACTCCGGACTGCCCGCGACGTCCGTGCGGCTGCACAACATCTACGGCCCGCGCATGGGCATGTCGCACGTCATCCCCGAGCTGCTGCACAAGGCGTGGCGCGCGGCCGACGGCGACGAGCTCTCCGTCGCCAACCTCGGCCACCGGCGCACGTTCTGCTTCGTCGCCGACGCGGTGCGCATGCTCATCGCCATCCTCGGCACGCCCGCCGCGGCAGGGGAGGTGCTGAACATCGGCAACTCGAGCCCCGAGGTGACGATCGGCGAGGTGGCCGAAACGGTCGTGTCCGTCGTCGGACGGCGCATGTCCGTCGTCGCAGGGCCCGACACGCCGGGCTCGCCGGCACGACGGTGCCCCGACGTGTCGCGGCTGACCGCGCTCACCGGCGTCGTCGGCACCACGTCGCTCGCCGACGGCATCCGCGCCACGTTCGACTGGTACCGCGAGCACGCCTTCTCGGGCGACGGCCCCGTCGCCCGATGATCCCCCTCGCGATCCCCAACATGGCGGGCAACGAGGCCCGCTACCTCGCCGAGTGCGTCGCCACCAACTTCGTCTCCACCGTGGGCCCGTTCGTCGGGCGCTTCGAGGAGCACGTCGCGTCCGCGAGCGGCGCGCGCGGCGCGGTGGCCACGAGCTGCGGCACCACCGGCCTGCACGTGGCGCTCGTCGCGCTCGGCGTGCGCCGCGACGACCTCGTGATCGTGCCGTCGTTCACCTTCATTGCGACCGCCAACGCAGTCGCGCACGCCGGCGCGACGCCGTGGCTGCTCGACGTGCACCCGGACACGTGGACGCTCGACCCGCAGCGGCTCGGAGACGCGCTCGACCTCGAGACGGTCCGCGGCGCCGACGGCAAGCTCGTCCACGTGCGCACCGGACGGCGCGTGTCCGCGATCGTGGTCGTCCACACCTTCGGGACGCCCGCCGACATGGACGAGGTCGCCGCGGTCGCCCAGGCGCACGGGCTGCCGCTGCTCTCGGATGCCGCTGCCGCACTCGGCGCGGAGTACAAGGGGCGGCCGATCGGACGGCTCGGTGCCGACCTCACGATGTTCTCGTTCAACGGCAACAAGACCGTCACCGCCGGCGGCGGCGGCGCCGTCGCCGGCGACGACGAGGAGCTGCTCGGCCGCGTGCGCCACCTCAGCACCACCGCGCGCGTCGGCGCCAACTACGACCACGACGAGGTCGGCTTCAACTACCGCATGACCAACCTGCAGGCCGCGGTCGGGTGCGCGCAGATGGAGCTGCTCGACCGCTTCGTCCGCCGCAAGCGCGAGATCCGCCGCGCCTACGACGAGGGGCTCGCCGGCATCGACACGGTCGGGCCGTTCCCCGTGCCGGACTGGGCCGAGAGCGCCTGCTGGTTCTCGGGCTTCGTGACCGATCCCGAGACGGCCGACCGCGTCCGGGCCGCGCTCAACGACGAGGGCATCGACGCGCGACCGACGTGGAAGCCGATGCACCTCCAGTCGCCGTACGCGGACGCGCCGCGCTCGGACGTGTCGGTCTCGGACCGGATCTGGCGGCGGATCGTGACGCTGCCGTGCTCGACCGGCATCACCGACGACGAGCTCGCCGCCGTCGTGGGCGCGGTCAGGCGCACGCTGCCCCAATAGCCTGACCAGCCGTGGCCACCGCTCGCCGGGTGTGCGTCGTGACGGGCACCCGGGCCGACTACGGGCACCTGTATTGGGTGCTCCGGGAACTCGACGCCGATCCGCGCACCGACCTCCAATTGGTCGTCACCGGCGCGCACCTGATGGAGCGCTTTGGCGCCACGGTGCGGCAGATCGAGGACGACGGCTTCGCCATCGCGGCCCGCGTGCCGATGGACCTGTCCGACGACTCGCCGCTCGCCGTCGCCGGTGCGCTCGCGGCCGCCACGTCAGGTCTGGCGGATGCGTTCGCGCGGCTGCAACCCGACGTCATCGTGCTCCTCGGCGACCGGTACGAGGAGCTCGCGGCGGCGCAGGCCGCGCTGATCCTCGGCGTCCCCGTCGCGCACCTGCACGGCGGCGAGACCACCGAGGGCGCGTTCGACGAGGCCATCCGCCACTCGGTGACGAAGATGTCGCACCTCCACTTCGTCGCCGCCGAGGAGTACGGGCGCCGCGTGCGCCAACTGGGGGAGAACCCGGCCCGGGTGCACGTCGTCGGCGCGCCGGGGCTCGACCATCTCCGCCGCACCGAGCTCGCCGGCCGCGACGAGCTGGAGGAGTTCCTCGGCATCGCGCTCGTCGCGCCGGTCCTGCTGGTGACGTACCACCCCGAGACGCTCGGCGACGACGGGGGCCGTGCAGGCCTCGGTGCGCTGCTCGGCGCGATCGACGACCTCGGCGCCGCGACCGTCGTCGTCACCGGCGTCAACGCCGATCCCGGACACGGTCCGTTGTCGGCCGAGCTCCACGGATTCGTCGCCGCCGATCCCGTCCGGCGCCGCATGGTCGAGTCGCTCGGCCAGCGCCGCTACCTCGGGCTGATGGCGGTGTGCGACGCGGTGGTCGGCAATTCGTCGAGCGGCCTGATCGAGGCGCCGGCCCTGCGCGCTCCGACGGTGAACGTCGGCGACCGCCAGAAGGGCCGCCTGCGCGCCGCGTCGGTCGTCGACTGCGAACCCGAGCGCGGCGAGGTCGCCGCCGCACTGCGACGGGTGCTCGACCCCGCGTTCCGCGGGTCGCTGCCCGGGCAGCCCTCGCGCTACGGCATCGGCGACGCCGCCGTGCGCATCCGAGAGGTGCTCGCGACGACAGACTTGTCCGGCATCACCATGAAGCACTTCCACGACTGGAGCGAGCCGTCGTGACCGCCGGACCCTTCGTCATCGCCGAGGCCGGCGTGAACCACAACGGCTCCGTCGACCGCGCGCTCGCCATGGTGGACGTCGCCGCCGACGCCGGCGCCGACGCCGTCAAGTTCCAGACGTTCACCGCCACCGCGATGATCGCAGCACACGCGCCGAAGGCCGACTACCAGGTGCAGGCGACGGGATCCGGCCAGAGCCAGCAGGAGATGATCGCGGCACTCGAGCTGTCGGCTGGTGCGCACCGGCTGCTCAAGGACCGGTGCGCCGAGCGGGGCATCGAATTCCTCTCGACGCCGTTCGACCACGGCAGCCTCGTCCTCCTCGTCGACGGCCTCGGCATGCGGACCATCAAGGTGCCGTCGGGCGAGGTCACCAACGCGCCCTTCCTCCTCGAGGTCGGGCGGCGGGCGGAGCGCGTCATCCTCAGCACGGGCATGTGCACGCTCGACGAGGTGCGTGCCGCGCTGAAGGTGCTGTCGTTCGCGTTCGACGAGTCGCGCGGCGGTGCGCCCGACCGCGCGACGGTCGCGTCGCCACTCGACGCCGGCGACCGCGCGCGCCTCGCCGGTCGCGTCACCGTGCTGCAGTGCACGACCGAGTACCCCGCCCCGGTCGCGGAGGCGAACCTCCTCGCGATGGTGGCGATGCAGGAGGCGTTCGGACTGCCGGTCGGCTACTCCGACCACACCGTCGGCGCGACCGCCGCCGTGGCGGCCGTCGCGCTCGGCGCGACGATGATCGAGAAGCACTTCACGCTCGACCGGACGCTTCCCGGCCCCGACCACGCCGCGTCCCTCGAGCCCGCCGAGCTCGCCGCGTACGTCGCCGCCGTGCGCGACGCGCGGGCCGCACTGGGGAGCGCGACCAAGGCTCCCTCCGCATCCGAGGCGAAGAACATCCCCATCGCCCGCAAGAGCGTCGTCGCCAGCCGGCCCATCGCCGCCGGCGAGGTGCTCGGGCCGGAGAACATGACGACGAAGCGTCCCGCGACCGGGCGCGACCCCTTCGACTACTTCGAGCTGCTCGGCACCGTCGCGCCGCGCGACTTCGGAACGGACGACCTGCTGTGAGCGGCACGATCGTCGTCGGCGCCGGCGGGCACGCCAAGGTCGTGGCCGAGGCGCTGGCAGCGGCCGGGCTGCCTGTGCGGGGATTCGTCGACCCGTCGCTGCCGGTCGGCACGTCGGTCGTGCACGGCGCGGTGCTCGGCGACGACGGGTGGCTCGCCGCGGTGTCCGCGCACGAGCGGATCGTCGCCGTCGGCATCGGCGCGACGTCGTCGGTGGCCCTCCGCCGGAAGGTCGTCGGCGCACTGCTCGCCGGCGGCGCGACCGTCACGGGGTGCCGGCACCCGTCGGCGGTCGTCGCGGCGTCCGCGACGGTCGATCCGACCGCGCAGATCCTCGCCCTCGCTCTGGTCAACCCGTCGGCAATGGTCGGCGCGCACGCAGTCGTCTACAGCGGCGCAGTGGTCGAGCACGACTGCACCGTCGGCGCGTTCGCCTACCTCTCGCCGCGCGCCGTGCTGTGCGGCGGCGCCCGGGTCGGCGAGGGCGCGTTCATCGGCGCAGCCGCGACCGTGCTGCCGGGCGTGTCGGTCGGCGAGGGCGCAACCGTCGCCGCAGGGGCCGTCGTGGTGGACGACGTGCCGGCCGGCACGACCGCGGTGGGCGTTCCCGCGCGGGTCGTAGACTCCCCGCGATGAGGGATTGGCGCTCGGCGCTCGTCTCCCCCTCCGGCACCATGCGCGACGCGGTCGCGGCGATGAGCGAGAGCGGCTGGCAGATCGCCCTCGTGGCCGACGCATCGGGGCGCCTCCTCGGCGTGCTGACCGACGGCGACATCCGGCGGGCGCTGCTGCACGGCCGCGAGCTCGCCTCGCCCATCGCGGAGGTGATGAACCCGTCGCCGGTCACGATGCCGGCGGGCAGCTCCAGCGCCGCGGTGAAGGCCACGATGTCGCGCGACCTCCTGCACTTCGTGCCGCTCATCGACGCGGAGGGCCGCGTCACCGGCATCGCCACGATCGACGACCTCGTCGGCGAGCAGGAGCGCCCCAACCCCGTCGTGATCATGGCGGGCGGGCTCGGCAAGCGCCTCCACCCGCTCACCGAGAACTACCCGAAGCCGATGCTCCACGTGGGCGACCGCCCGATCCTCGAGACGATCGTCACCTCGTTCGCCGACCAGGGCTTCCGCGACATCCACCTGGCGGTGAACTTCCGCAGCGACATCGTCGAGTCGCACTTCGGCGACGGCTCACGGTTCGGCGTGCGCATCACGTACATCCGCGAGCCGCGGCCGCTGGGCACGGCCGGCGCGCTCTCGCTGCTCGACCCGAAGCCCGAGCTGCCGGTGATCGTGATGAACGGCGACCTCCTCACGCGCATGTCGTGCGACGCCCTGCTCGAGTTCCACGCGCGCAGCGCCGCCGACGCGACGATGGTGGTGCGCGAGGCGTCGTTCGACCTCCCGTTCGGCGTGGTCACCGTCGAGGGCGCGTCGATCGTGCAGATCGCCGAGAAGCCGCAGCGCACCTACCTCGTCAACGCCGGCATCTACGTCATCTCGCCCGGCCTGCTGCGGTCGATCCCCGCCGACGAATACCTCGACATGCCCGCGCTGTTCGACGGCGCCATCTCGGACGGCCGCAAGACCGTGGCGTTCCCGCTGCACGAGTACTGGATCGACATCGGCCGGCTCGAGGAGCTCGAGCGCGCGCAGGCCGAGTGGAACCAGTGACCCGGGTGGCTGCCGGGTGATCGACGGACTCCGCGTCCTCGCGGTCGTCCCCGCGAGGGGAGGCTCGAAGGGCATCCCCGGGAAGAACCTCGCCGAGGTCGGCGGCGTCCCGATGCTCGAACTCGCCGTGCGCTGCGCACGGCAGTCGCGCCACGTCGACGAAGTGGCCGTCACGTCGGACGACGCCGCGATCCTCGCGCGCGCCGGCGCGCTGCCCGGCGTCACGGTCGTCCGCCGCCCCGCCGAACTGGCCACCGACGACGTCGCGATGGCACCGGTGGTTGCGCACGCCGTCGGCGAGTGCGCACCGTGCGACGTCGTCGTGCTGCTGCAGCCCACGTCCCCGCTGCGCGAGCCGGGCGACGTCGACGGCGCGCTCGAGCTGCTCGTGTCGCGCGGCGCCGGATCGGTCGTGTCGGTCGCACCCGTCGCGACGTCGCCGTGGTGGATGTACGTGGTGGACGGGGACGGCCGCATGTCGCCCGTGCTGCCGAAGTCGACTGCCGCGACGCGCCAGGAGCTCCCCGACGTCGTCGCGGTGAACGGCGCCGTGTACGCCGTGCGCACGGAGCGGTTCCTCGCGGCACCCGCCTTCGTCGACGCCGACACGCTCGCCTACCCGATGCCGCGCGAGCGGTCGATCGACGTGGACACGCCCGCCGACCTCGCGGTCGCGCGGGCCCTCGCCTCGGGCCGTCCGGTAGCCTCGGGCGACGCGTGAGTCGCTGGAGGGCCCCGTGAGCGACCTGTATTGGTGCACCAACTGCCTGAACATGTCCACGCGCCCGCGCATCAGCTTCGACGATCGCGGCTGGTGCAACGCCTGCCAGTGGGTCGAGGAGAAGCAGACCCTCGACTGGGGCGCCCGGCAGCGCGAGCTCGAGGCGCTCCTGGCGCGCCACAAGCGCACCGACGGGCGCTTCGACTGCGCGACGACCGTGAGCGGCGGCAAGGACGGGTCGTACGTGTCGTACAACGTCCAGCACCGGCACGGCATGAACCCGCTCGCGATCACCGTCACCCCGGCCCTCGCCCTCGAGCTGGGGAACCGCAACCTCCGCAACTTCATCGAGTCGGGCTACAACCACCTGCAGGTCAACGCCGACCCCACGGTGATGCGGATCCTCAACCGCGAGGGCTTCCTGCTCACGGGGTTCCCGTACTTCGGATGGCTGATGGCGATGCAGGCCGCGCCGATCCGCACCGCGATCAACCTCGGCATCGGGCTGATCTTCTATGGCGAGGACGGCGAGGTCGAGTACGGCGGGTCGACGGCGCTCAAGAACCGTGCGATCTACGACATCGACTTCATGCGCCGCATCTACCTCGAGGGCGGGCAGGACAAGGTGCTGAAGGCCTCCGGCATCCCGCTGGAGAAGCTCTACTTCTTCATGTTCCCCACCGAGGAGGAGCTCGCGGGGCGCCGGCTCGAGATCGCGCACTGGTCGTACTTCGAGTCCTGGGACCCGTACCGCAACTACCTCGTCGCCAAGGAGCACTGCGGGCTGGAGGAGGCCGAAGCCTCGAACTCCGGCACATTCACGAACTTCGCGCAGAACGATCAGGCGCTCTACGCGCTGCACACCTACGTCATGTACCTCAAGTTCGGCTTCGGCCGCGCCACGCAGGACGTGGGCATCGAGATCCGCAGGGGCGCCATGTCGCGCGACCAGGGCGTCAACCTCGTGCGGCTCTACGACGGCCACTATCCCGAGGAGTACGTTGAGCTCTACCTCGACTACTACGGCATGGACCGGGCCGAGTTCGACGCGGCGCTGGACCGGTGGGCCAACACCGACCTGTTCGAGAAGCGCAGCGGCCGCTGGGCGCCGACGTTCGAGGTCAGGTAACGGCCCCGTGACACTCCCCGTCGTCATCGTGGACTACGGGATGGGCAACCTCTTCTCGGTGGCCAGTGCGCTGCGCTACCTCGGCGCCGAGCCGTCGATCAGCAGCGACCCCGAGGTGGTCGCCCGCTCGCCGCACACGATCCTCCCGGGGGTCGGCTCGTTCCGTCTGGCGATGGACCGCATCCGCGCCGGTGCGCTCGACGAGGCGATGCACTCCTCGCTGGGCGCGGGCGGCAGGCTGCTGGGCATCTGCCTCGGCATGCAGCTGCTCGGCGCGTCCTCCATCGAGGACGGCACGACCGCCGGGCTCGGCCTCGTGCCCAACGTCGTCGCGCGGCTCGACGACTCCGGCGGGCTCAAGGTGCCGCACGTCGGATTCAACGAGGTCCACGTCACCGAGCGCTCCGGGTTGTTCGCGGACCTCCCCGAGAAGCCGCACTTCTACTTCGTCCACTCGTTCCGGATGGAGGAGGGCTCGCTCTCGTGCCCGCGCGCGACGTGCGACTACGGCGGGCGCTTCCTCGCGGCGTTCGATGCGGGGCAGGTGAGCGGCACCCAGTTCCACCCCGAGAAGAGCCAGTCGGCCGGGCTCACCGTGATCAGGAACTTCCTCCGCCGATGACCGCACTCAAGAAGCGGCTGATGTTCGCGCTGCTGTACGACGGCGGGAACTTCATGCTCAGCAGGAATTTCCGGCTGCAGCGCGTCGGCGACATCGAGTGGCTCGAGCGCAACTACAACTTCCGCGAGACCGCGCTGTCGATCGACGAACTCGTGATCCTGAACGTCGAGCGCGGGCGCGCTTCGATGGACGGCTTCCTCTCGCACGTCAAGCGGCTGAACGACGACTGCTTCGTGCCGATCACCGCGGGCGGCGGCGTGCGCTCCGTCGACGACGCGCGCGTGCTCCTCCGCTCCGGCGCCGACAAGGTGGCGATCAACACCGTCCTCTGGACGGATCCGGCGCTGGTCGCCGGGCTCGCGAGCGAGTTCGGCCGCCAGTGCCTCGTCGCGTCGGTGGACGTGAGGTCCACGGCGGACGGCCACCGCGCCGTCGTGGCGAACGGCACCGAGGAGCTCCCCATGCCCGCCGCCGAGTGGCTCTCGCGCGTCGCCACGATGCCGATTGGCGAGATCTTCCTCACCTCCGTCGACCGCGACGGCACCGGCCAGGGCTTCGACGACGCGGTCCTCGACCTCGTGCCGCCCGATCTGCCGGTGCCCCTGATCGTCGCGGGCGGCGCCGGCAAGGCCGAGCACTTCGCCGCACCGCTCCAGCGCGACGAGGTCGGCGCCGCGTGCACGGCGCACCTCTTCAACTTCGTCGGGCAGAGCCTCGCGACGTCGCGCGCCCACCTGCGCGGCGCGGGCGTCGACCTCGTGGAGTGGGACCCGGACCTCCTGCGCGGCCTCGCCGGTAGCGTCTGAGCCGACGCATGCTGGTCCGCAAGTTCCGTCCCTTCACGTGCGACGTGATCGTCGTCGACGGCATGTGGGGCGTCGGCAAGACCGCAGTGACCTCCGTCATTGGCTCCATGCCGCGGGTTGAGAAGATGCGCATTGAACCGGTGCATGAATACGCGTGCATCCTCCACCACCTCGGACGGATGTCCGCCGACGCCGCGGGCTTCCTCATCTCGACGTACGCCGACCACGACCAGTACCACAACCTGATCGGACGCGAGGTCAACTTCCGCCCGGGCGACGCCTCGGGCACGGGGAACACCCCGGGGAGCACCCTGCGGTACCTCCGGCGCATGTTCGCCGACGACGGCGACCACGTGGTTGCCGGAATCAACTCGCGCAACATCGCCCACCAGGCGGTCACCCACCAGGTGCTGCCCGTTGCCGGGCCGATCTTCGACGCCTTCGGCGACCGGCTGCGGATGCTGCACATCGTGCGCCACCCGGTCCACCTCGTGCGCTACTGGCGCGACTACCTCGCCGACCTCGACCGCGAGCGCGAGTTCACGGTGTCGGTCGACCATGGGGGCGCGAAGGTGCCCTGGTGGGCCGCGGGGTGGGCCGACCGCTGGGAGGGGATGTCGACCATCGACCGGACGGTCGCGTCCCTCATCGAGGTGTACCGGTCGATCTTCGCCGCAGTCGACGCACGCGGTGGCGACCCGAGGCTGCTGGTGCTGTCCTTCGAGGACGTCGTCATGCGCCCTGCGCCCTCGTTCGCGGCCATCTCGTCGTTCCTCGGTCGGCCGCTCGGGCGCCGGACCGACGGCATCCTCGTCCGTGAACGCATCCCGCGCCCCACCATCACGCACGGCCGCGCGTTCTCCGTGCACAACTGGGCGTCGTCGGGCGAGGCCACCGAGGCCGAGATCTACGCCGCGGAGCTCGCGCTCGTGACCGGCGCAGCGAGCCCCGCGCTCGTCGACGGATTCCTCGAGCTGGTCGAGGAGTACGACCGGCGCCACCCCTGCGAGCTCGCGGGACTGCGACCGTGACGCGGGCCGCGGCGCGGCTCTCCGCGATCGGGCGCGTGCTCCTTCCGCCGCGCCGGGCGCAGGTGGCGATCGTCGACGCAGAGGGAGCCGACGACCTGCTGGCCTACGTGCGCGAGGAATCGACGGCCATCGTCGACCTGCGGCGCAGGCACCTGAACGCGTGGGTGCTCGCACGGACGGTGCTGCGCGGGCGGCGCTCGATGCTCGACTACGCCGCGGCGTACCTCCGCACCGTGAAGCCGGCCGTGGTGCTGACGATGATCGACACCACGCCGCTCTTCTACCGGCTCAAGGCCCGGTGGCCGTCCGCCACCTACGTCTCGGTCCAGAACGGGTGGCGCGCGCACGAGTTCGTGCGCGACCTCCGCGCCGAGGGCGGCGAGCCGCTGGTCGCGGACCGCGTCCTGTGCTTCGGCGAGGCGGCGGCCAGCCTCTACCGCGAGCACATCGGCGCCGAGCCGGTGGTCATCGGCAGCCTCCGCAACAACGCCGCGCCGCAGGTCGCGGCAGGGACCGGCCGGGGAACCGTCGCGCTCATCTCGACGCTGCGCGACAAGGTCGACCTCGACTCCTGGATGGTCGGCTACGACGGCGAGCCGCTCGTGCGCTACCGCGAGGTCTTCGACCGGCGGCTGCAGCTCGCCTCGTGGGTGGCCGAGTTCTGCAGGTCGGCCCGCCTCCATCTCCGCGTGGTCGGCAAGGACCTCGACTCCGCCCGCGAGCGGGGTTTCTACCGGGACCTGCTCGGCCCGGAGGGCGACGGCTGGAGCTTCGCCGCACGGCGCGGTCCGCAGAGCAGCTACGACGAGATCTCGCGGGCGCGCATCGTGGTGTCGACCAGCAGCACCCTCGGCTACGAGGCACTTGCACGCGGCATCCGCACGGCGTTCTTCATGCTCGACGCCGAGCTCCCGGGCCGGTTCGGCGACCGGTTCGGCTGGCCCCTGCCACTGGGCGACGACGGCCCGCTGTGGGCGAACCGGCTCGACCGGGACGCCGTCGCGGAGGTGCTCGGAGGCCTCCACCGAATGAACGACGTCGAGTGGTCGCACGCCCTGCGCGAATGGGTGCCGCGGCTGATCGACCACGACCCCGGCAACACCCGGCTCCGCGCGCTGCTCGGTTCGCTCGGCGTGGGGAGGTCGTGATGGGCCTCCCCCGCCTCCTGTTCCTCGTCGAGAGCCCGTTCAGCGGGAGGGACGCCGAGCGATTCGGCATCGACGTGCTCTCCGAGTCGTTCGAGGTCACGGTGGTCGACGCCACGGCGGCGGTGTCGCCGTCGTTCTGGCGGGCGTACCACGGGGTGCAATCGGACGATCCCCGCATCGCAACGGTGACGAACGAAGCCGAACTGGAGTGGGTGTTCGCGTCGCGCGCACCGGCGGCCGTCATCAGCAACCTCGGCCTCAACAGCTTCCGGCGGAAGGTCTACGCACTCGCCAGGGAGAGCGGCGCCGTCACCCTGCGGTTCCAGCTGGGCTCGATCCCCGGCGACGTGGTCATCGCCGAGTCCACGAGGAAGCGGTTCGAGGTGCGCGTGCGGCAGCTGCGGTCGCCGCGGGAATTCCTCCCCGCCCTGCTCCGCTCGCTCGCGAGGCGCATCAGGCCGGTGCCCGTCCCGGCTCTGTACGTCGCCGGCGGCAGCGCGGTGTCGACGGCGTGGCCCGAGCGGCGGACCCGGACGATCCACGCGCACAGCATGGACGTCGACGCCTACCGTGCCGCCGCGGCGGACCCGCGGTCGGACGGAGCGCCGATCGTGCTCTACCTCGACCAGCACCTCGGCCTGCACTCCGACTACGAGCACAACGGTGTGAGCAGGCCGGTCGATCCGGAGCGCTTCTATCCGGCGCTGCGAGGCTTCTTCGCCCACGTGACGGCGGCGACCGGTCTACCCGTCACGGTCGCACTGCACCCGCGCGCGCCGCGCGAGACGGCGCACGAGCGCTTCGGCGACGTCGCCATCGCCGACGCGCCGACCTCCGTGCTGGCCCGCCGCACCGCGCTCTTCCTCGGGCACGGATCGACCGCGCTCTCGTACGCGGTCCTCTCGCACCGGCCCGCGCTGCTGATCGGCGGCGACGAGCTCATGTCGTCGTGGTTCGGCCACCACGTCAGGTCGTTCGCCGACGCGCTCGGCGCGCCGATCGTCGCCGTCGACGCAGGCGCCGATGCGGTTGCTGCCGCGATCCGGCCGGTCGACGAGGAGCGGTACCGTCGGTACGCCCACGACCACCTCACCAGCGTGCCGGACGACCCCCGGCCGACCTGGCGGATCGTGGCCGACGAACTCCTGGCCGAACTGGAGCAGCGCCGATGACCGCCATCCTCTTCTCCACCTCCACCTTCAACCTCGACCTCGTGCCCGACCGCGCGGCACTCGAGCGCGCCGGCGTCGAGCTGCGCACCAATCCGTTCCGCCGCAAGCTCACCGAGGACGAGGCGATCGACCTGCTGTCCGACGGGGTGGTCGGCGTCGTGGCGGGCCTCGAGCCGCTCACCGGCCGCGTGCTCGCATCCGCACCATCGTTGCGGGCCATTGCGCGGGTCGGCATCGGCCTCGACTCCGTCGACCTCCCGGCCGCGGAGCGGCTCGGCATCGAGGTCATGAACACGCCCGACCCGCCCGCGCGCGCCGTCGCCGAGCTGACGCTCGGGCACATCCTGTCGCTGCTGCGCCGCATCTCGCTCGTCGACCGCCGACTGCACGAGGGCACGTGGTCGCCCGAAATGGGGTCGCTGCTGTCGGGCCGCACCGTCGGCTTCATCGGCTTCGGCAGGATCGGGCGCCGCCTCGCGCGGCTGCTCGAGCCGTTCGAGGTCGACATCCTCGTCCACGACCCGGCGGCCGTCGACGTCCGGTTCGAGCGGACGGACATCGACGACCTGCTCGCGCGCAGCACCGTCGTCACGCTGCACGTGCCGTACGGACCCGACACGCACCACATCATCGACGGCGCCCGGCTCGCGCTGATGCGGCCCGACGCGATCCTCGTCAACGTCGCGCGCGGCGGGCTCGTCGACGAGGCCGCCCTCGCCGACGCCATCAGCCGCGAGGCCATCGCCGGTGCGGCACTCGACTGCTTCGCCGACGAGCCGTACCGCGGTCCGCTCGCCGGAATGGAGCGAGTGCAGATGACCGCCCACATGGGCACGTACGCGCGCGAGACCCGCGACCAGATGGAGCGCGAGGCCGCGACGAAGATCGTCGAGTGCCTGCGCCGACTCGGCGCAATCTGACGCGAACCGTCGGGGCGCAGGGGCTCCGGTAGCCTCGTAGTGGCCGCGCAACGGCCACTGGGAGCGCGATGAACCGTCTGCAGGCAATCCGCGAGGTCCGGAACCGGCTCGCCGCGGGCGGAGCCACCGTCGGATCGTGGATGCAGCTGGCCGACACGAACGTCGCCGAGCTGCTCGCGAGCGGCGGCTACGACTGGATCGCCCTCGACTGCGAGCACGCGCACTTCTCGTTGTCGTCCTATCCCGATCTCTTCCGCGCGATCGAGGCGGGCGGCGCGCTTCCGATGGCACGGGTCGCCACGCCTGCGGTCATCAATTGCCGGCAGGCACTGGATGCCGGCGCGGCCGGTGTCGTCATTCCGATGGTCACCTCGGCCGAGCAGATCCGTGCGCTCGTCAGCGGGTGCCACTGGCCACCGAAGGGCACCCGCGGCGTCGGCCTCACGCGCGCCAACCGGTTCGGCATGGACTTCGACGCGTACGTCGCCGAGGCGCAGGAGGCGCTGGTGGTGGCGCAGATCGAGCACGTCGACGCCATCGCGGAGCTGCCCGCCATTGCGCGCGTCGAGGGACTCGACGCCGTGATGATCGGCCCCTACGACCTGTCGGCCTCGCTCGGCTGCACCGGCGAGCTCACGAACCCGAGGGTGCTCGACGCCATCGAACGGATCCGATCGGCGTGCCGCGAGCACGGGATGCCCGTCGGCACGCACGTCGTCACGCCCGATCCGGATGCGCTCCGCACGCGCATCGCCGAGGGATACCAGTTCGTCGCGTACGGCGTGGACACCACCTTTCTCCGCTCGGTCAGCGGCCGGCCGACGGCGTGAGCGCGGCGAGATGAACGCAGCCGCCCGCCATCCGCTGCGCGTCGGCATCGCGGGCTACGGCATCGTGGGCAAGCGGCGGCGCGAGTGCTGCGACCGTCACCCCGACCTGCAGGTCGTCGCGGTCTGCGACCGATACTTCGACGGTCCGGGCACCATGCCCGACGGCGTGCGCCACTGGCGCACCTACGAGGAGCTGCTCGCCGAGGACCTCGACGCCCTCGTCGTGTGCATGACGAACGACATCGCCGCCGAGGTCGTCGTCGCGGCGATGGAGCGCGGCCTGCACGTCCTGTGCGAGAAGCCGCCGGGACGCAACATGGCCGACATCGGGCGCGTCGTGGCCGCCGAGCGGCTGCACCCCGAGGTGCGCCTGATGTACGGCTTCAACCACCGCTACCACGAGTCGGTGCAGGACGCGCTGCGCATCGTCCGCTCGGGCGAGCTCGGCCGCATCGTCAACATGCGCGGCGTGTACGGCAAGTCGAAGCTGATCACCTTCAACCAGCCCGACTGGCGGGCGAAGCGCGAGATCGCCGGCGGCGGTGTGCTGCTCGACCAGGGCATCCACATGGTCGACCTGATGCGGCTCTTCGGCGGCGAGTTCGACGAGGTGCAGAGCGTCGTGTCGAACGGCCACTGGGGCTACGACGTCGAGGACAACGCCTATGCCCTGATGCGGTCGCGCGCGACCGGCGTGGTCGCAATGATCAACTCGAGCGCGACGCAGTGGCGACACCAGTTCCACCTCGACATCACCCTGCAGCGCGGCGGCATCGTGCTGCGAGGCATCCTCAGCGGATCGAAGAGCTACGGCGCCGAGACGATGACCGTCGTGGTGGCCGACCCCGACCGCGACAACGGCGACCCGCGCGAGACGCTCACCACCTACGTCAACGATCCCTCGTGGGACACCGAGGTCGCCGTGTGGGCCGGCGCCGTCGCCACCGGTGCGCCGATCGAGGGCGGCTCGGCGACCGACGCGCTGCGCACGATGCACCTCGTGCACCAGATCTACTGGGCCGACCGGACGTGGCGGGAGCGGTACGCGATCCCCGATCCCGGCCCGCTTCCATGACCGGCGGAACACCTTCCGGCATCGCGCACGGCGACGCCGACCTGCTCGAGGTCGCCCGGGCCTGCGTTGCGCGCGCAGCCGCGGCACTGGCTGCCGCGGACCGGGGCGAGATGGCGCGCATCACCGACCGGCAGCTCGGGGAGCGCGAGGTGAAGCTGGCCGCCGACGCCGCCCTCGACCGCGTCGTCGCCGGCGCGCTGTCGGGCACCGGCATCCCCGTCGTGAGCGAGGAGGACGCCGCGTCGCACGCCACCGATCCGGCCGGCACCGCGTGGATCGTCGATCCGCTGGACGGCAGCTACAACTTCTCGCGCGGACTCGGACCCTCGATGATCTCGGTGGCGCTGTGGCGCGCGGGGACTCCGATCTTCGGCGTCCTGCACGAGGTCGACGCCGGCCGCACCTGGTGGGGCGGCCCCGGCATCCCGTCGCGCGGCGAGCAGGGACCGATCGCCGTGTCGACCGAGAACGCGATGCCGCGCTGCACGGTCTGCACGGGCTTCCCCAGCCGCTTTCCCGTCGGCGATGACGGCGCGGTGCAGGCCTACGTGCGCTCGATCGCGGCGTTCGGCAAGGTGCGCATGCTCGGCTCGGCTGCGGCGTCGCTGCTGCGCGTGGCCCGCGGCAGCGCCGAGGTCTACTTCGAGCGGCACATCATGCTGTGGGACGTCGCCGCGGGGCTCGCGATCGTCGCCGGCGCGGGCGGCTCGTGGACGGCCGAGCCCCTGGCCTTCGACCGGGGCTGCACCGTGGTCGCCACGAACGGGCGCGTCGAGTTCGGCGCCCCGTGACCGTGCCGCCCACTCCGCCGCCGCCTACGACCTCGCTGCGCATCGCCGACCGCTTCGACGGCGGCGCCGACGTCGCCTGGCGCGAGTTCGGAGACGGACCGCTGCACTCCCTGCCCACGATGCTTCGCCGCGACGACGGCACGGTGCGCGACGCCCTGCTCGACGTGCTGCACGCCGCGTCGGAGGTGCGCGTCGGGGGGCGCAGCGTCGTCGAGCACCTGACGATCGGCGACCGGCCGAGCCACTGGTGGATGGGCCTCGTGCACGCCAAGCGCTGGGGCGAGGTGGGCGTGCTCGCCGACCTCGCCAAGGTGCTGGTGCTCGGCGATCTCGTCGCGTCGCTCGCGCCCGACGAGGTGACCGTGGCGCTCGACGACCCGTCCGTCGCGGCCGCCGCCGCGGCCACCGTGCGCCGCGCCGCGCCGCGGGCCCGCGTCACCATGACGGGTCCCGAACCCCGCCGGACTCGCGCCGTGGCGCTGCACCTGCGCGCCGTCGTGCACCTCGTGCGCCAGATGACGTGGCGTCACAGCGCGCCGGGCGCTGGTGTGGACGGAGCGGGGGCGCGAATCGCCATGGCCGACTACCTCTTCCGCCTGCCCGCGACGGTGCTGGACGGCGGTGCGTATTCGTCGCGCTACTGGGGTCCGCTCCCGTCCGTCATCGGCGACGCGGGTGCGTCGGTCACGTGGCTGCACCGCTTCACGCCCCACGACGGCATCCGGAGGCTGCGCGATGCGCGCCGGCTCGTGCGCCGGCTGAACGCTGCGGGCGAGCGGCACCACCTGCTGGACGGCGCGACGCCCGCAACGGCGGCGCGCGCCGCGGTGCGCTACGTGCGCCTGCTGCGCGCGTCACGCCGCCTGCACGCCGCCGCCGGAGCGTTCGTCACGGAGCGGGCCGACCTCCGGCCGATCCTCGGTCGGGAGTGGGACGGGTCGTTCCGCGGCTCGCACGCGATGAGCTGCGCGCTGCTGACCGAGCGGATCGCGGAGGTGGCCGCATCGCTGCCGCCGCACGCGCGAGGGATCTACATCATGGAGAACCAGCCGTGGGAGTTCGCGCTGCAGCACGCATGGCGCAGCGCCGGCCACGGTCCGCTCGTCGGCGTGGCGCACTCCACCGTGCGCCACTGGGACCTGCGCTACCACGGCGCACGACGCGCACCGATCGGCTCGCCGGACGGCCCGCCCGCGCCCGACCTCGTCGCGGTGAACGGCCCCGCCGCCCGGGCGGCGCTCGAGGCCAGCGGCATGGACCCGGACCGCATCGTCGAGGTGGAGGCGCTGATGTACCTCTACCTCGGGTCGCTCGCGCGCAGCGACGACGCGCGCGGCGTGGTGGTGCTCGGCGAACTCGACGCCGTGCACACGCAGCGCCTCGTCGACGCCGTCGCCACCGTGCTGCCGCGCACCGATGGATCGGTGCCCGTGACGTTCAAGCCGCACCCGCTGACGCCGTCCTCGGCGTTCGCCATCCCCGACCGGCGCATCGTGCCGACCACGGCCGACATCGGCGGGCTGCTCGCAGGGGCGCGCTGCACGGTCGTCGGCGCGAGCGGCTCGGCGGTGCTCGAGTCGGCGTGCCTCGGCATTCCGGTCGTCGCGCTGCTGAACGCCGACGACCTCGAGCTGCTGCCCGTGTCGTCGCACCCGCTGCTCGCGACCGTCGAGTCGCCCGCCGCGCTCGCCGACGCGGTGGTCGCCGCGCTCGCACGGCCCACGGGCGACCCGTCCACCGTCGACGGCACGTTCCACCTCGACGCGGCGCTGCCGCGCTGGCGACGGGTGCTCGCGTGAGCGTGCCGCCGCCGTCCGACCTCGAGGGCGACGACGTCGTCGCGCACTGCGCCGGGGACATTGCCGACCTGCTCGCTGCGGCGGCGGACCTCACCGGCCGCGCGGTGCTGGCCGTGTGCGGCGGCAGCGCGGCGGAGCGCGTGCTGCGGCAGATTGCGCGCGATGCGCGCGGTCTGGGCCGGGTCACCGTGCTGCTCGCCGACGAGCGCTGCACCTCCGAGGGCGGCGACGACCGCAACGAGACGATGGTGCGCGCCGCGCTCGCCGGCTCCGGCGCGACGGTGATGGGCGTCGGTCCCGCGGACGACCCCGCCGTCGCCGCCGCGTCGTACGACGCGCGCACCGCGCACCTGCGCATCGACGTCGCGCTGGTGAGCCTCGCCGACGACGGGCACGTGGCCAGCCTCTTCCCGGGGCATCCCGCGCTCGACGACGCGCGCGGCATCGTGCCCGTGACCGGGAGCCCCAAGCCGCCGGCGAACCGCCTCAGCATGTCGGTCGTCCGGTTGCGCGGCGCGCACCACCGGCTGGTCGTCGCGATCGGCGGCGCGAAGCACGGCGCGGTCGAGCTGCTGCGGTCCGGCGGGCGCGGTCCGGCGGCGCTGATCGAACCGACGCGTTGGTATCTTGATCGGGCCGCATCACACGACGGTGCCGCGCGATGAACGGGTGCGAGGTGTAGCCGGATGAAGACCGTGATCCTCTGCGGCGGGTTTGGCACCCGCATCCGGGACGTGTCGTCCGACGTTCCCAAGCCGATGATCCCGGTCGGCAACCGCCCCATTCTCTGGCACGTCATGCGCCACTACGCCCACTTCGGGCACCGCGAGTTCGTGCTGTGCCTCGGCCACCAGGGCGACGTGATCAAGGACTTCTTCCTCAACTACCGGGCGCGCACCAGCACCCTCACCGTCGACTTCGCCCGCGACGGTGCGACGACGTACCACGCATCCGAGCCCGACATCGACTGGTCGGTCACGCTCGTCGACACCGGCCACGGCACGATGACCGGCGGCCGGGTCCGGCGCATCGAGCCCTGGGTGCGGGGCGAGCGCTTCATGCTCACGTACGGCGACGGGCTGAGCGACGTCGACCTCGGTGCGCTCGTGGCCTTCCACGAACGGCAGGGCACCGTCGCGACCGTGACCGGCGTGCGCCCACCGGGCCGCTTCGGCGAGCTCGTCTCGTCGTCCGACGGGCGCGCAACCGAGTTCAACGAGAAGCCGCAGGCCACCGGCGGGCTCATCTCGGGCGGGTTCTTCGTCCTCGAGCCGTCGTTCTTCGGGCACCTCGACGCCCGCGACGACCTCGTCCTCGAGGAGCAGCCCATGCGCTCGCTCGTCGCCGCGAAGCAGCTGTCGGTGTTCCAGCACGACGGGTTCTGGCAGTGCATGGACACCCACCGCGACTGGACCCTGCTGAACCAGATGGCCGAGCGCGGGAACCAGCCGTGGAAAGTCTGGTAGCGGCGCTCGCCGCGCTGGCCGGACGGCGCGTCCTCGTCACCGGCGACACGGGCTTCAAGGGCTCGTGGCTCTCGCTGTGGCTGCACGACCTCGGCTGCGAGGTGCACGGTTACGCGCTGCCGCCCGACGGTCCGACGTCGCACTTCGGGCAGCTCGGGCTCGCCGGGCTGATCCACCACGTCGACGGCGACGTACGCGACGCCGACCGCCTCGCGCGGGCCTTCCGCGACGCACGGCCGGAGGTGGTGATCCACCTCGCCGCGCAGCCGATCGTGCGCCGCTCGTACCGCGACCCGAAGGAGACGTTCGACACGAACGTGGCAGGCGGCGTGAACCTGCTGGAGTGCGTCCGGGCATCGGACGACGTGGCGGCTCTGGTGTTCGCCACGTCCGACAAGTGCTACCGGAACGTCGAGACGGCGCGCGGCTACGTCGAGGACGACCGTCTCGGCGGGCACGACCCCTACAGCGCGTCGAAGGCGGCGGCCGAGCTGGTCTTCGCGTCGTACCTCGACTCGTTCTTCCGCGCACGGCCGGGCACGGGTGCGGCGACCTCGCGCGCGGGCAACGTCATCGGCGGCGGCGACTGGGCCGAGGACCGCATCATCCCGGACTGCATCCGCGCGCTGTCGGCCGGCCGACCGGTGCGCATCCGCTCGCCGCGCGCGACGCGGCCGTGGCAGCACGTGCTCGAGCCGCTGTCGGGATACCTCGTCCTCGCGGCCGCGCTGCTGCGAGACCCCTCGGCGCACGAGGGCAGCTGGAACTTCGGGCCTCCAGAGTCGGCGGTGCACACGGTGGGCGACGTCGTCGACCTCGTGATCGAGGGCTGGGGTTCGGGCAGCGTGGAGATCGAGCCCGCGCCGCCCGGCCTGCACGAGGCCGGCCTGCTCAGCCTGAACTGCGACAAGGCGCGCGACGGCCTCGGCTGGTCTCCGCGCTGGGACTTCGCGACCACCGTGGCGCGCACGGTCGAGTGGTACCGCCTGCAGCACGACGGCGCGCCGGCGATCGAGCTCACCCGCCGCCACCTATCGTCGTACCTGGAGGTGCCCGCATGATCGACGGCGTCACGATCACGCCCCTGCGCCAGATCCACGACGAGCGCGGCAAGGTGATGCACATGCTGCGGTCGACCGACCCGCACTTCCGGGAGTTCGGCGAGATCTACTTTTCGTGCGTGTACTCCGGCGTCGTCAAGGCGTGGCACGTGCACGACCGGATGGTGCTGAACTACGCGGTGCCCGTCGGCAAGATCAAGTTCGTCCTGTACGACGACCGCGAGGGGAGCCCGACGCGCGGCGAGGTGCAGGAGATCTTCATGGGGCCCGACCACTACTGCCTGGTGACGGTGCCGCCGCTGGTGTGGAACGGCTTCAAGGGCGTGGGGGGCGAGATGGCGGTGGTCGCCAACTGCGCGTCCATCCCCCACGACCCCGCCGAGATCCGCCGCCTCGCGCCCGACGACCCGTCGATTCCCTACGACTGGTCGCTCGTGCACCGATGACCGCACGCACCCTCGTCACCGGCGGGTTCGGGGCGATCGGCGGGCGGCTCGTCGCGCACCTCGCACGACAGGGAACCCCGGTGCGCGTCGGTGCGCGTCGCGCCGCACCCGCGTGGGCCGCGGACGTCGACACGGTGCAGATGGACCTGGAGCACCCGGCCGACTGGTCGCGCGCGCTCGACGGCGTGGGCGCCATCGTGCACCTCGCGGCGCTGAACGACCGCGACGCGAAGGCCGACCCCGCGCGCGCGAGGCGCGTCGGCGTGGACGGCACCGCTCAGCTGCTCGAGCAGGCCGTGCGCCACGGCGTCGGACGATTCGTGTTCATGTCGACCGCGCACGTGTACGGCACGCCGTACACCGGCCGCATCGACGAGTCGACGCCGACCGCGCCCTCGTCGCCCTACGCCGAGACGCACCTCGAGGCGGAGCGGCTGGTGGAGCGCGCGCACGTGGACGGTGCGCTCGTGGGCGTGCGGCTGCGCTGCTCGAACGGGTTCGGCCGGCCCGCGTCGCCCGACGCCGCGATCTGGCAGGTGGTGTTCAACGACCTGTGCCGCCAGGCCGCCACGACGAACGCGCTCGTGCTGGCCTCGCCCGGGCTGCAGCACCGCAACTTCATCCCCTTCGGGGAGGTGGCGGGCGCCATCGCCCACGTGCTCGACGCGCCCGCCGAGGTGCTGGGCGACGGGCTCTTCAACCTCGGCTCGCCGCGGTCGATGCGCATCCTCGACGTCGCGCACCTCGTGCGCGACCGCGCTCGCGCCGTGCTGGGCACGGAGCCGTCGCTGCAGGTGCCGGCGGCGAGCGGACCCGTCGACGACCAGCCCGTCGACTTCGTCATCGACAAGCTGGCAGCCACCGGGGCGCCGCTGCGGGGCGACCTCGAGTCGGAGGTGGACGACCTGCTGCGCTGGTGCGCGCGCGAGTTCGGCGGGGTGCGCGCGTGACCCGCGTGTCGGTGGTGGTGCCCACCTACAACCACGCGCGGTTCATCGGCGACGCGCTGCGCTCGGTGGTGGCGCAGACCTTCGGCGACTGGGAGGCCGTCGTCGTCAACAACTTCTCGACCGACGACACGGTCGACGTGGTGCAGGGCATCGGCGACCCCCGCATCCGCCTCGTCGACTTCGCGAACCACGGCATCATCGCCGCGGGCCGCAACGAGGGCATACGGCTCGCGACCGGCGACTACGTGGCGTTCCTCGACTCGGACGACGCCTGGCACCCCGGGAAGCTCGCGCGCTGCATTGCGGAGCTGGACGCCGGCGCCGACCTCGTCTGCCATGCCGAGCGCTGGACGGGCGGCGGTCGCCCCGAGCGCGAGGTGCGCTACGGGCCGGCGGAGATGGCCGCCTACCGCCCGCTGCTGCTTCGGCAGAATTGCATCTCCACGTCGGCCACGGTGGTGCGGCGGTCGGTGCTGGAGCGCGTCGGCGCGTTCGACCCGCGTCCCGAGTTCGTGACCGCCGAGGACTACGAGCTGTGGCTGCGCATCGCGCGCACCGGCTGCGACATCCGGTTCGTCGACGAGGTGCTGGGGGAGTACCGGCGCCACGAGGGCAACGCGAGCGGCGCGGTGCTGCGCCACTACCGCGCCGAGCGTGCGGTGGTCGAGCACCACCTCGCCGGAGCGACGGACGTCGGGTTCGCGGCGCGGCGCCGGCGCATCGCGCGCACCGTGTACACGGCGGGGCGCGGATTCCAGGCTGCGGGCCGCCGCGGTGCCGCGCTGCGCATGTTCGCCGGCGCGCTCGCGCGCTGGCCCTTCGAGCCGCGCACGTGGGCGGCACTCGCGCTGCTGGCCGTCCCCGGCCGCACGCGGATCGGCGGCTGACCGTGGACCTGCGCGCGCTGTACGCGCCCGCCCACGTGACGCACTGGTCGCTGGCGCGCCACGCGCTCGTCGAGGCGCTGCGGTCGTGCGGCGCCACCGGCGGCGCCACCGTGCTGCTGCCGTCGTTCGTGTGCCGCGACCTGCTGGGCGCCGTCGCCGCGGCAGGCGCCCGCCACGCCTACTACGACGTCGACGAGCGCCTGCAGCCCGGGGACCTGCCCGCCGGCGCGCGCGCAGTGCTGGCCGTCGACTACTTCGGGTTCGCCGCGCCGATGGAGCCGTTCCGCGACTACTGCCGCGCACAGGGGGCCGTGCTCATCGAGGACAACGCGCACGGACTGCTCAGCCGCGACGCGGACGGCGCGCTGCTCGGCACGCGCGGCGACCTCGGCATCCTCAGCATGCGCAAGTCGCTCCGCCTCGCCGACGGCGGCGCGCTGCTCGACTGCCGGCCCGGTGCCGCGCACGACGAGCCCGCGTGCGACCCGGACGCGGGACAGGGGGGCGCGGGCATCCGCGCCGCGGTGGCGTCCGTCGAGCGGCGAACCGGACTTCCCGTGATGGCCGCGATGCGGGCGGGCGTCCGTGCCGCACGCCGGGCTGCGGGCCGTCCCGCGCTGCCGTCGTCGGGCGACGAGGACGAGCGGCGCGTGCCCGGCGACACCGCGATCTCGTGCTCGTCGCTCGATCGGCTCTCGCGCGCGGATGCGCCGCACGAGGCCGAGCGCCGCCGCGAGCTGTGGCGCGAGGTGACGGCCGATCTCGACGGCGCGCGCGGCGTGCGGCTCATCCATGACCGGCTGCCCGACGGGAGCGTGCCGTACGGTGTCGCCGTGCACGCCGACAGCGACGACGTCCTGCGCGCCGTGGCGCGGCGGCACCGCGCGACCGCGATGACCTGGCCCGCGCTGCCCGCCGACGTGGCGCCGACCGCGCCGGCGCACTACCGCGACGTGAGGCTGGTGAACTTCCTGTGAGCAGCCCGCAGCGCTGGACCATGCTCGGCGACGCCGACGAGGCGCGCTGGCAGCGCGCGCTGGACGCGCACCCGGGCGCGCCGGTGTTCCAGCACTGGGGGTGGGGCGAGTTCCAGCGCGGCGGAGGGTGGACCCCGATGCGCCTCATCAGCGAGCCGCGCGACCCGTCGCGCGAGACCGCGGCGGTGGCGCAGGTGCTGGGCCGCCGGATGCCGGAGGGCACCATGTTCGCCTGGGTGCCGGGCGGCCCGCTGGTGTCCGAGCCGTCGCGCACCGCCGAGATGATGCAGACCCTGCACCGCACCCTGCTCGACGAGTTCGGCCGCTGCTACACGCGCTGCAACGTGATGGCGCCGCACGACAAGGGCACGTTCATGATGACGAACGCGTCGATGCGGCGCCCGAACCGCCCGGTGAACAGCCGCTACTCGGTGTTCGTCGACCTCACCGCCCCGCACGACGCGTGGCTGAAGTCGATCCGCAAGAAGCACCGCTACGAGGTGAAGCGCGCCGAGCACTCGTCGCTCGAGTGGACGTTCTCGACCGACGACCTGTCGCTCAGCCTGCTGGCCGACGTGCTGCGCCAGATGGTCGAGGAAAAGCGCATCGACGTGCCGATCTACTCGTTCCCGCAGCTGGCCGCGATGCGCGGTGCGCTCGGCGACTCGATGACCGTGGTCGTCGGCCTGCACGATGGCCAGCCCGCCGCCGGCGCGCTCGTGCTGTCGCTGGGCGGCCGTTCGCACTACCTCGCCGCCGGCTCGACGCACGCAGGCCGCAAGGTGAGCGCGTCGTACGCGATGATGTCGCGCCTCTACCAGCACCTGCAGACGAAGGGGCTCACGACGCTCGACCTCGGCGGCATCGCGCCGAGCAACCGCCGCGCGGTGGGCGTCGACCACTTCAAGCTGGGATTCGGCGGCGAGGTGGTCGAGTACCTCGGCGAATGGGAGATCGGCTCGGTGCCGGCGCGGCTGCTCGGCAACGCCGCCGTGCGCCGCATCATCCGCTCGAGCCGGCCCGCGAAGCCCGAGAAGACCGAGCCGCAGTCGACCGAGTGGTCGACGTGGGAGGGAACCGACCGCGAGTGGGACGAGGGGCTCATGCACCTGCCCCACTATTCCGTGTACCAGAGCAGCCGCTGGGGCGAGCACCGCAAGGCGTTCGGCTGGCGGCCGATCAAGCTCGTCGCGCGGCGCAACGGCACCGTGGCGACGATGGTGCAGGTGCAGACGCGCCGCTACTCGCGACTGACGGGCCTGGCGTGGGCGCCGGGCGGACCGGTGGGCGACGTCGCATCGTGCGGCCCGCTGCTGCGCCGCGCGATCGCGCAGGAGATGGGCGTCCGGTTCGTGCTGCACCGCCTGAACCTCACGCGTCCGCACAGCGACGAGGACGCGTTCCGCCTCGAGCGGCTGGGGTGGTCGACGAGCCGCGTGCCGATCCTCTCGGGCCTCAGCCTCGTGTACGACCTGGTGGGGCCCGACCGCGAGGCGGCGCTGACGAAGAACTGGCGCCACAACCTGCGGCGCGCGCAGAAGCGGCCGATCACCAGCTACCTGTGGACCAATCCGTCGGCCGACGAGATGAAGACGGTGTACGACTCGATGCACGCCTACAAGGGCATCGAGCACCTCGCCGGCCAGAACACCGTCGACTCGATGGGCTCGCTGATCGGGCTGTTCGGCGGGGACTGCCTGGTCGTGCGCTGCGACGACGAGGACGGGAGCTTCCTCGCGCTGCGTGGCGCGCTGGTGATGGGCGACTGGGCGTGGGACACGTTTGCCGCGTCGACCCCGCAGGGCCGCAAGCTCTACGCCTCGTACCACGCGTTCTGGACGCTCATGGAGTGCTGCCGCGAGCGCGGCGTGCGCAACTACGACATGGGCGGCATCGACCCCATCGGCAACCGCGGCGTCTACGACTTCAAGCAGGGCACCGGCGCGGTGCCCACGCGGTTCCTCGGCGAGTGGGAGTTCTCGCAGCCCCGGCTGCTCGGCCTCATCGCCGGCCAGCGCATCGCCAAGAGGCTCGGCTGACCGTGCTGCTCTACGCGGTCCAGGCCGCGTTGCTGGGCGCACTCGCGTGGATCCTCGTCGCGCCCCACTGCCGTCGGCGACTCGTGCCAACCGCAGCCGTGGCGCTGTGGGCGGTGGGCGTGACGGCGATCTTCCGCCGCTACGGCGCCGACGGGCTGCTCGATTTCTACTCGAACGACCAGCGCTACCACCAGTTCCTCGTCGGCAAGCTGGAGTGGGGCGGCAGGCCGCTGCTGTTCAGCGACATCGAGGAGCGCCGCTACACGTACCTCGGCTGGGCCTGGCTCGGCCGCGCCGTCGGCTTCGACGAGGTGCTCGTGCTGAAGTTCGTGGCGCTGGTGTGCTCGCTCGTCACCTACCGCATCGTCGAGCGCGAGTTGGACACGTCGGGTGCCGGCGCGAAGCTGCGCTGGGTGTGGCTCACCACCGGCCCGGTGATGCTGTTCTTCAGCCTGCTCGCATTGCGCGAGACGATGCTGGCCATGTCACTGACCTACCTGTTCGTGGGGCGCAACCCGTCGCTGCGGCTGGCGGCGTTCGTGAACGCGTTCATCCTGCGGCCGCACCTGGGCATCGCGCTCGCCGCGGGCTGGGGGCTGGTGTGGGCGGTGCGGCGCATCCCTGCCGCGTGGCACTCGGTGCGCCTCGCCGTCACGGCGGTGACCTCGGCGCTGCTGGGGGCGTGGCTGCTCGCCGTGATCGGCCGCGTGGTGGGCTCGTGGACGCCACCGGAGTCCCCATTTCCGCCCGACAAGGACGCGGTGTTCGGCATCCTCGCCAACCTGACCGGGCTGCAGTTCCTGCTGGTCGACACCGTGACGATCGAGCGGTCGCTGACGAACCTCGTCGTCACCCGGGCGCTCTTCTTCGAGACCATCGCGGTGCCGACGCTGTTCGCGCTGTCGCTGTTCGTGCCGTTCGTGCGCTTCGAGCGCCTGCGGCTGTGGGTGCTGGCCAGCTTCGTGATCTACCTGGGCGTCATCACCGGCACCGACTTCACGTCGTTCCGCCAGACCCTGCCGTTCATGCCGACGATGGGGCTGCTGGTGGTGCACGGGTGGCTGGAGCTGCGCGAGGGACGAAGCGACGCGGCACCTTCGTCACCCCACCAACTCGTCGCGCAGCGCTGACATCCTGCTCGGGCCCGCCCGGAGGTCGCCCTCGCGCCGTGCGACGCGCTCGTACGACCGCCACTCCTCCGTGACCGCGGACGAGTCCCCGCGCGACGCGTGGGCGCGCATCCGCAGCTCCACCAGCCCCTCGTGGTTGCGGAGCACCGACAGTCCGCGCCCCGTCGCCCAGAACACGTCGTCGATGTCGCCGTGCTCCAGCGCCGCACGGGCCAGCGCCTCGGTCGCACGGACCACGAGCAGCACCAGCGACGACGTGATCCCCTCCGTGTCCGGCCACAGGTAGCCCGAGCCGGCGAACGGCAGGTCGCGCACCCGACCCAGTGCCGTCCGCAATTCGTCGCCGTCATCCGGCGAGCGTCGGAACCGCACGAGCGCGGACTCCAGCAGCTCGGCGTCCGACACGACGCTCGGCGCGAGCCGCAGGCGGTCGTCCGGCGATCGGTCGAGCAGCAGCCGGCCGTCGCTGGTTCCGAGCGACCTGCGCAGATCCGACACGACGTTGTTGAACGTCGCGCCCCGCACCTCGGCATCCCACATGGCCGTGCGCGCAGCCGATCGTGTCGGCCGGTCCCGGTGGGTGACCAACCACGCCAGCAGTTCCAAGGATCGACCGCGGGGAAACGTCACCGGCGCGCCGGTCGCGTCCTCCACCTCGACCGGGCCGAGTACGCGGACGACGAAGGTCGGTTGGACCGCCGCGCGCTCGTACCACGTCGTCGGCACCAATGGACGGGATGCCTCGACGATCAGCCCTGCGGTGCCGTCGTCGTGCGGAACCGCCGGCGCATCCTCGGCCGGGGTCGGGCCCGCCACCACCCAGTCGCCGGCGAACGGCATCGCCCCGGAGACGTCTACTCCTGCGTGCCGCGCACCCCTGTCCGCGGATGCAAGTGTGGCAGTGAGGCGCAGCGACGCCGCCCGGCTCAATGGCGGCACCACCGCGTCGAGATCGGCGGCGGCGAGTCGCACATTGCGTGCGAGCCCGACCGCACCGACCACCGCTGCAGCACCCGTCACCGTCGACACGATGGCCACGGGGATCTCGACGGATCCTCGGACCGCCACCGGAGCGTGCGGCGCCGGGGCGTCGTGGATCTGGCCGCCGCCGGGGACCGCGACGCACGCCCACACCGCCGCGACGAACACCGAGGGGGCGCCCGCAGCAGACACGGTCGTGGCCTGCGGCGACCTGCCACCGAGTCGGGCGGCGACTGCGGCAAGGGTGCCGACCGCGAACCACACCCACGCGATCCAGACGACCGCCACCACGGAGCCACCGACGATGCCCGCCACGTCGAAGGGGACCCGCGCCGCGGCGAGATCCGCAACGGTCGCACGCGGGCCGAGCCCGCCCACCACGAGCACCGCCGGCGTTCCCGCCAGGAACGTCGCCCCGGACACCACCACCAGTGGCGGTGTCACGGCTCGCTCACCGGCTCGGCGGAACGCTCCGCGGCGACCCGTCGCTCCTCCACGCCGAGCAGGGCCAGCAACGGGAGTCGCACGACGATCGTCGTCCGGACGGTCACGCGCCGCTCCGACGCAGTCACCTCCCCGTCGATGCCATGGCCGGACAGGTACGCGCGCGCGGCGGAGAGCGCGGCGGGACGGTCGACCGACGGCGAGCCGCTGCGCAGCGACTCGAGGTGCTGCACCCCCGCGCGCGCCGCGTTCTCCGCGTGGTCGCCCGCCGCCACGGCGGCCGCCACGACGCGTCCCCCATCGACCGCCAGTGCCGTGCACGCGACGAACCCCATTGCGAGCGCCACCACGAGCGCGGACACCGAACCTTCCTCCGTCCCCCGGTGCGTCACCCCGCCCTCCACAGGTCGATCACCTCCGTCGATCGCGCCTCGAGCCGGCGCGTCCGCACCCCGAGCAGCTCCAGTCCCGCGATCCGGACCGTGCATTCGATCTCGACCATGACGGCCCGCACCGACGAGTCGCCGTCGACTGCGACGTTCACCAGGGGCTCGGTGCACGACGAGCCGGAGCCGACGAGGTCGTCCCGTACCGCGCGCTCGCCGACGTCCTCCATGCGGTCGGTGCGCACCATCGACGCCGCGCGCGCCCCCTGGTCGGCCGCGTGCCGCAACTGCACGAGCGCCTCCGCCGAGCGGCCCGCGTGCACCACCGACATCACCAGCACGACGAGCAATGGCGCCAGGAGCACCATCTCGACCGTCGCGCTTCCCCGTTCGGCCGTCACCGTTCGTCCTCGTACCGGTACCGCTCGAGGGGCTCGCGGACGGAACGGACCGCGGTCCGCGGGAGGAACGGGGCGATCGGCGGGACGTCGATCCACACCGACACCTCGATCCACTCCCCATCGACGAGCGCCACCGGCTCGCGCGCCGTCCGCGAGGACAGGCTGACGACGGTCGCCGACGCGACCGCCACCGCCTCCTCGCCGCTGCCGCCACGCGCGGCCCCTGCTGCCGCGCCGCGGGACGCGGCGACCGCCGCGACCTGCGCCCCGTGCAGGAACGCCGCCGCGTGCACCGCGATCATCAGCACCGCGAAGACCAGCGGAACGGCGATCACCGTTTCGGCGGATGTCTCGCCGCGCTCGACGGACGGCTCAGCCAAGGTCGAGGGAATTCGCCTTGTCACGGACACGGTCGGTGATGGTGGCTGCGACGGCGATGGCGAGCGCCACGAGGGCCGCCGCCATCACGATGGTCGTGGCACTCACCTCTCCGCGCTCGACGTCGTGCTCGGCGGAGGCGCGGAGGCGGATCCAGAGGTACCGGGCGATGTGCTGCATGTCATGGTTCCCTTCGTGTGGTTGATGGTGCGATGTGTGGATCGATCACGTCCCGACGACGAGGTGCGACAGCGCCGGATAGACGATGAGCGCGAGAAACCCGACGAAGACGAGCACCATCGGGATCCCCATCCGCTCCGTCGCCGCGTGCGCCGACGCCTCGATCTCGTCGCCGATCCGCGCCCGCATCGCCTCGGACCGCGCAACGAGCGACTCGCGGATCCGCGCACCGTGCGAGCCGGCCAGATCGATGCTGTCCGCAAGCTCCACCAGCTGGTCGATGCCGAGGCGCCGCCCGAGCGCGCGCAATTCCTGCCACGGCGAACGTCCCGTGTCGCGGGACCGTGCCAGGGACTCGCGGAGCAGCACGAAGGCTTCCGAGCCGCCGGCCCGGGCCGAGGCGGTGAGGGCGGTTTCCAGTCCCGCACCACCTGCGAGCAGCACCGTCGTCAGGTCGAGGAAGCTCGACAGCGCGTGGACGAACTGCCGCCTCCGCCGGAGCGCGCTGCGGCGCACCGCGGCGTCGGGCGCGACAAACCCCGCCACGGAGCCGACGAGGGTCGCAAGGGTGACGAGCGGCAACGACGGTCCGGTGCCGGCCACGCGGAGCAGGACGGCGACCGCCACCACCGACGCTGCGCCGACGATCGCGCCGAGGACCTGGCGCACGACGAGATCGTCCGCCACCAGACCGAGCACCTCCAGGTCGGCGCGCCGGCGCCTCAGTGCGGACCTCGCAACCCGCTCGCGGGTGCGAGCGACCGCGAACGGGATCTCCTCCGTCGCACCTCGCGCCAGGACGGCGAGACCGAGGCCCGCCCCCGCGCCGGCCACCACTGCACCGATCACGATCGCGCCCCGACGAAGCGTTCCGGCACGTCGACCCGGGACATGCGGGCCATCCACCACAGCGAGACCGCGAACACGCCGAGGATCCCCGTGAGCACCACCTGCCCCGTCGCCGTCGAATAGGGCCCGAGGTACTCGCGGTTGAAGGCGGCGAGGCCCACGACGAACGTCGCGACCACCGCTGCGACGATGCGCACCGAGCTGCGGGTGCGCGCCCGCCCCACCCAGATCCGTCCTCGCATGCGGCTCTCCTCCCGTGCGCACTGGGCGACTCGCCCGAGGAGCTGGCGGAGGTCGCGCGCCTCGTGGTCGGCCGCAGTGGCCAGCGCCGCCACGACGAAGTCGGCGGTCGGGTGGTCGACGTCGTCGGCGAAGCGCCGCATCGCGTCCGACAGCCCGCGGTACGGCACGGTCGCAACGAGGCGCTGCACCGCGGGTGCGATCTCCGCGGGCGCACGACCGCTCGTCGCCGCCACCGCCTCCTCCAATCCGCGGGCGCCGGCGAGCGTGTCGCGGATCTGCTCGGTCCACGACGCGATCGCCTCCACGAGTGCTCCCTCGTCGCGCGCACTCTGGCGGTGACGGCCGATACCCGGCGCAAGTGCCGTCGCGACGCCGGCCGCGACGGCCAGCACCGGCCACCGCACCGCCACCCAGGTGACAGCCACCGCGGACGACACGAGGACGACACGGGCCGGTCCGGGCCGGCTCCGGTCCGTCCGTGCCACGAGACCCACGAGCGACGAACGTCCACGGAGCGCACCGAGCACGACGAGCAGGCCGAGGCCGGCCACCGACCCGGCGAGTGCTGCGACGAGCTGGCTCACGACGCGTGCGCCCGTCCGAGGCCGTGCTCGAGCAGCAGGTCCCGCGTCGCGCGCCGCAACGGGTAGCCGGATCCGTCGGGGCCCACCACCTCGTTGGTCGCCACCATCGCCCCGTCGGCGTCGACGACCTCGCGCACCGACTGCACGCGACGCACGCCGTCGCGCACTCCGAGGTGCACGACGAAATGGACGGCACCGGCGAGCATCAGGTTGACCGTCTCGATCGGGAGACCCGTGTCCGCCATGGACACGTAGGCCGCGAGCTTGGCGAGCGCGGTCCTCGACGAGTCGGCGTGCATCGTGCACATCGATCCGTCGTTGCCCTGGCTCATCGCGAGGAGCATCGGGAAGGCCTCCGCGCCCCGTACCTCGCCGACGATGACCCGATCGGGATCCATCCGCAGCGCCATCCGCGCGAGATCGGAGAGCGTGACCTCGCCCCGTCCCTCGATGTTCGGGGGCCGCGACTGCAGTGCGTCGTGGTCGGGATGCCGGTCGGCGAAGCGGTCGATGGCCAGCTCGTAGGAGTCCTCTATCGTCACGATCCGCTCGGTGCGCGGCACCTCGTTGATCAAGGCACGGAGCAGCGTCGTCTTCCCCGTCCCGGTGCCGCCCGCGATGACGAGGTTCCGGCGCGCCCGCACCGCCGATGCGAGCAGGGAGGACGTCCGTCGGTCGAGCATGCCGAGCGCGACGAGTTCGTCGAGGGACGACAGTTCGTACCGGTGGCGGCGGACGACGAGGCTCGGCCGGCGGGACACCTCCATCACGGCGAACAATCGGGAGCCGTCGGGGAGCTGCACGTTCACGTCCGGAGATCCCGCGTCGAAGCGGCGCTCGGAGGCGCCCAGCCGTGTCGCGGCCCGCCGGACCAGGTCGATGAGCTCCGCATCCGAGTCGACGATCGGCTCCCGCTCCTCGCGGCGGCCGTCGCGGAGCCGCACCCACACCGGCTCGCACCCGCGCACGTGCACGTCGCCGACGTCGGGATCGTCGAGGAGCACCTGCAGGCGCCCCAACCCGACGACCGACGCGACGGCATCGTCGACGATGGCCGCCTCGAGCGACGGTTCGAGCTCCGGCGAGCCGTCGCGGCGGCGACGCTGATTGATGGTCGCAATCTCGGCGACGGCGGCGAGCCGCGCGATCTCGCGCTCCTCACTCGGGTCGAGGCCGCGTCCCGCGAGTTCATGGCGCGCCACCACCTCGTCGCTGAGGACGTCGGCGATCCGCGCCCGAACCGCCGCGGCCTCCGCGGTCGCGCCAGGCCGCCGCCGCGTCACGGTGCCACCACGGTCGCCACCCGGATCGATCCGGCACCCGCCAGCTGCAGCGCGAGGCGCGCCGTGGCCACGAAGGTGAGGATTGCGTCGTCGGTCCCGTCGTCGCGGTGCTGCACCGCCCACACGAGGACGGGCTCGTCGACCATCAGTGGAGGTCGCGCTTCGAGCATCGTCGGGTCGGGCGCGACCGCGAGCAGGACGCGGTCTCCGGGGGCGAGGTCGGGCGGGAACGAACCTGCCTCGACCAGCGCGGGGACGAGCACGTCGTCGGGCCCGAGCGCCGGCTGCGCCGCCACCATGACCCGAGGAATCGGATCACCCGGGGCGATCGGCCCCCTCGTACTGCCACCCACGAGGTCGCCGGCATCCTCCGCCGACACGAACGCACCCGCGATCGCCCGCGGCACCGCCACGGCGACGAGGTCGCCGGACTCGATCGGTCGACCGGCCTCGAGCCTCCGCGAGGAACCCGCCACCATCACGGCCTCGGACCCCGCCCGTTGCAGCCAGAGCGACCCGAGCACCCCCGCGGCGACGAGCGCGGCGCCGAGGACGAGTTCGGACCGTCGGCGCGCGTGACGCGGGGGCGCGACCTCCCCGTCGCCGTCGTATGCCGGTGCGGACGCCGTCCGACCCTCCACTCCCCGACGAACCTGCGCTCGAACCATCGCGGTGCCTCCTGTCGTCCCGCGTCGCGGAACGGATCCGATGTGGAGATCGGGGCGAGTCCACTGGAAGCAGTACCTGACGCGCGAACCACGACCTCGCACGTGCGGTGCACCACCGGCACCACTCACCAGCCGCCCCGCGCCGCCCCGTAGCCTTCACTCGTCATGACCGGCACCGCCACGCCCCCCGCCGCGCGCCCCTCGGCCAACGAGCCCTGCTGGTGCGGCAGCGGCCGCAAGTACAAGCGCTGCCACCGTCCGCTCGAGGGTCGGGTGCTGCCCGGCACGGTCAGCCCCATGCGCAGCGTGCCCGACCACATCGCCAAGCCGCCCTATGCCGCCACCGGCACCGTCGCCCGCATGCCCGAGTCGGCGGTGAAGACTCCCGACGTCATCGCGCGCATGCGCATCGCCGGTGCGACGGCCGCGGAGGTGCTGCGGCTCGCGGGCGAGTTCGTGCGCCCCGGCATCACCACCGACGCCATCGACGAGTACGTCCACGCCCTGTGCATCGAGCGCGGCGCGTACCCGAGCCCGCTCAATTACTCGGGCTACCCGAAGAGCGTCTGCACCTCGGTCAACGAAGTCATCTGCCACGGCATCCCCGACTCGCGCGTGCTGGAGGAGGGCGACATCGTCAACCTCGACGTCACCTGCTACGTCGGCGGCGTGCACGGCGACACCAACGCCACCTTCGCGGTCGGCGAGATCGACGACGAGAGCCGGCACCTCATCGCCGTCACCGAGGAGTGCACGTGGCTCGGCATCGAGGCCGTGCAGCCCGGCAAGCCGCTCAGCGAGATCGGCCGGGCCATCGAGGCCCGCGCCAAGCGCGACCACCTCGGCGTGGTGCGCGCCTTCATCGGCCACGGCATCGGCGAGCAGTTCCACACCGACATCCAGGTGCTGCACTACTACGACCCGCGCAACTCCACCGTCATGCGCCCCGGCATGACCTTCACGATCGAGCCGATGATCACCCTGGGCACCTGGCAGCACCGCATGTGGGACGACGACTGGACCGCCGTCACCGCCGACGGCAGGAGGACCGCGCAGTTCGAGCACACCGTGCTCGTCACCGACGACGGGGTGGAGGTGCTGACCGGGGGCCCCGGTGCCGCGTCGCCGTGCGCCCCGTGGGCGCGGGGCGGCGCCACGGCATGATCGACGCCGTCGACGCGGGCCGCTACCTGCGCTTCGACCGCGACGAATGGGCCGCGCTGCGCGCCCAGACCCCGCTGACGCTGGAGGAGTCCGACCTCGCCGAGCTGCGCGGCATCAACGACCGCATCGACCTCGACGAGGTCGTCGCCGTCTACCTGCCGCTCACCCGCCTGCTGAACCTGTACGTCAGCGCGACGCAGACCCTGCACCGCGTGTCGGCCACGTTCCTCGGCACCATCGCGCCGAAGGTGCCGTACGTCATCGGCGTGGCGGGCAGCGTCGCGGTGGGCAAGAGCACGTCGGCGCGCATCCTGCAGGCGCTGCTCAGCCACTGGCCCGAGCACCCGCGCGTCGAGCTGGTCACCACCGACGGCTTCCTGCACACGAACGCCGTGCTCACCGAGCGCGGCATCATGGACCGCAAGGGCTTCCCCGAGAGCTACGACACCAAGCGCCTCGTGCAGTTCCTGCGCGACCTGAAGAGCGGCGCGGCCGAGGTGTCGGCACCCGTCTACAGCCACGTCGTCTACGACATCGTGCCCGGCGACGAGCAGGTGGTGCGCCAGCCCGACATCCTCATCCTCGAGGGGCTCAACGTGCTGCAGGTGCCGGTCGGCGCCGGCGAGTACGTGAGCGACTACTTCGACTTCTCCATCTACCTCGACGCCGACGAGCGCGACATCGAGGACTGGTTCGTCCAGCGCTTCTTCGCGCTGCGCGCCACCGTGTTCCAGGATCCGTCGAGCTTCTTCCGCCACTTCGCCGACATGACCGACCAGGCCGCCGAGCGGATGGCTCGCGACGTGTGGCACTCCATCAACGGACGCAACCTGCGGGAGAACATCGCCCCCACGCGGTCGCGCGCGTCGCTCGTCATCCACAAGGGCGCCGACCACCGGATGCACGAGGTGCACCTGCGCCGGCTCTAGCGGTGCAGCGCGTTGAGGTAGTTGTAGACGGTGATGCGCGAGACGCCCATGGCGTCTGCGACGTCCTCCACCGCGCGGCGCAGGATGAAGGCGCCGCGCTCGTCGAGCATGCGGATGGCGGCCTGCTTGTCGCGCCGCGACAGGTCGGGCAGGCGCGCCCCCAGTTCGCGCTCGACCCCGTCGATCAGCCGGTCGAGCGCGCCGTGCAGGGCCGGCAGGCGCACCGCGGCGACCACCTCGCCCTCCCACTCGATCGCCACGTCCGACGCCGTGCGCGCGGCCACCGGCACGAGCGACGCGCCGGTGGCGTCGAGCAGCGGCTGCAGCATCGCGGCGACGCGGTCGTGCGCGGCTCCGCTCACTCGTCGCCCTCCGCCCGCGCCACGTCGACGCTGACGTAGGTCGCACCATGGCCGTAGGCCGCGCGGAGCAGGTCGGCCACCACCGCCGGCACCGCCGACTCGGCCGCCGTGAACGACGTGGCGAACGGGCCGAAGTCGACGGTCAATCCGTGCGACTCGACGGCCGCGACCGCGGCGGTGACGTGCGGCCCGGGCGCACCCTCGACGAACGGCTCGACCGTGAACTCGACGATCAACATTCGCGCCTCCCCGCTCGGCGCACCATCCTACGCAGCGCGACCGCAGCGCGGCCGGGCGACGCCGGCGGCGACCCGGCGTAGTGTCGGCGCCATGAGCGACACCACCGCACCCGCCTCCGAGCGCCACGGCGCGAGCGACGAGCTGCGCGCGCACGCGTCCGACGTGCTCGGCTTCGCGCGCGACATCCGCCGCGACCTCCACCGCTGGCCCGAGCTCGGCAACGACCTGCCGGTCACCCGCGACCGCGTGCTGCAGTCGCTGGAGGGCCTCGGGCTCGACGTCACGCTGCACTCCACCACCAGCGGCATCGCGGCCCTGCTCACCGGTGCGAAGCCCGGCCCCACCGTCATGCTGCGCGGCGACATGGACGCACTCGAGATGCCCGAGGACACCGGTCTCGACTACGCCTCCAGGGTCGACGGCGCCATGCACGCCTGCGGCCACGACACCCACGTCGCGATGCTCGCCGGCGCGGCGCGCATGCTCTCCGAGCGGCGCGCCGACCTACCCGGTCGCGTGCTGTTCATGTTCCAGCCGGGCGAGGAGGGGCACGGCGGTGCGAAGCTCATGCTCGACGAGGGGCTGCTCGACCTGCCGCCGCTCGCCGACGGCACGCCGTCCCCGGTCACCGCCGCCTATGCGCTGCACATCACCTCGGCCATGCCGCGGGGCTTCGTCGGCAGCCGCGGCGGCCCGGTGATGGCGTCCAGCGACGAGCTGCGCATCGTCGTCACCGGCAAGGGCGGCCACGCGTCCGAGCCGTTCCGCGCCATCGACCCCATCCCCGTGGCGTGCGAGATCGTGCAGGCGCTGCAGACGGCGGTCACGCGGCGATTCGACATCTTCGACCCGACGGTCGTCACCGTCGCCAAGCTCACCGCCGGCACCGCGCACAACGTCATCCCCGAGACGGCCACCATCGAGGGCACCATCCGCGCCATCAGCGCGCACACGCGCAGCGCCGTGCACGACACGATCCGCCGCGTGGCCGAGGGCGTCGCCTCGGCGCACGGCACGTCCGTGACGGTCGAGGTCGACCTCGGCTACCCCGTCACGGTCAACGACGGGCCGTCCGCCGACTTCGCGCTCGACGTGGCCTCCGCGGTCGTCGACCCGCGCGCCGTCGTGCGGCTGCCGCACCCCGTGATGGGCGCCGAGGACTTCAGCTACGTGCTCGAGCAGCGCCCCGGCGCGATGCTCTTCCTCGGCGGCACCGAGCCGGGACGCGACCCGCGCACCGCGGCGCCGAACCACTCCAACCGCGTGGTGTTCGACGAGGAGGCCATGGTCGACGGCATGGCCATGTACTCGGCCCTCGCCATGCGCACGCTCGGCACCCGCCTCGGCTGACGTGGCGCGCGGCTGGCAGGAGCCGGGCGGCGCGCGGCCGCTCGAGGGGATCGTCGTCCTCGACTTCACGCGCGTGCTCTCCGGGCCGCACGCGACGCGCATCCTCGCCGACCTCGGCGCCGACGTCGTCAAGGTCGAGCCCCCGACGGGCGACCTCACCCGGTTCACCGCGCCGCGCGTGAACTCGACCTCCACCTACTTCGCGCAGCAGAATGCCGGCAAGCGCAACGTCTCCATCGACGTCACGCGCCCCGAGGGGGCCGACGTGGTGCGGCGCATCGCGCTGCGCTGCGACGCCGTGGTCGAGAACTTCCGCCACGGCGTCATGGACCGCCTCGGCCTCGACTGGGCGTCGCTGTCGGCGGCCAACCCCCGGCTCGTCTACGCGTCGATCACGGGCTACGGATCCGACGGGCCGTGGACGGACCGCCGCGCCTTCGCGCCCACCGTCGGCGCCGAGTCGGGCATCACCCGCAGCCAGGGCGACGCGCGCGGCGGGTCGTACGCCAACGACCCGCACAGCCACGCCGACGTCTACACCGGCGTGCACGCGGCGCTCGCCGTGGTCGCCGCGCTCTACCAGCGCGAGCGCACCGGCACGGGCCAGCACCTCGACGTGTCCATGGCCGAGGTCATGCTCTACGACAACGAGCACGCGCACGACCAGCTGTGGCGCGCACCCGTCCCCCCGGGCACCATCCGTTCGTTCCAGCCGGGCGACTACCCCGTGCTCGCCGCTGCCGACGGCTCGCGCTTCGTCGTATCCGGCCACCCCGCCGAGCGCGGCACGTTCGAGCTGTACCTCGCCGCGGTCGGCCGCGGCGACCTCGCCGCCGACCCACGGTTCGCCGACCCTGCCGACCGGCTCGCCCACCTCCCCGACCTCGTGGCCGTGCTCGCACAGTGGGCCGCCACCATGCCGAGCGCCGCCGCAGCCGAGGAGGTGCTGGCCGCGCACGGCCTCGCCTCCGGTGCGCTGCGCAGCGCCCGTGAACTCGCCGACACGGCGTGGTCGGCCGCGCGCGGCGCGACCGTGCACATCGACGACCGGGGCTCGGGCACGATCGAACTGCCGAACAGCCCGTGGCACTTCTCGCGGTCGGACACCTCGCTGCACGGGCCGGTGCGCTACCGCGGCGAGGACAACCGCGACGTGCTGGTGCGCCTCGCCGGCCTGTCGGACGCCGACGTCGACCGCCTCGAGCGCGACGGCGTGCTGTCGTCGCGCGTGCCCGCGCCGGGCGCGTGACGCGAAGCCGCGTCAGCGGCCCGAGTGCCCGAATCCGCCGCCGCGGTCCTCGCCGCGCAGCTCGGCGACGGGGTTCCACGACACCCGCTCGACGCGCTGCACCAACAGCTGCGCGATGCGGTCGCCGCGCCGCACCTGGTAGTCGTCCGAAGGGTCGAGGTTGATCACCACCGCCTGCAACTCGCCGCGGTAGCCCGAGTCGATGACGCCGGGCGTGTTCGCCAGCGCCACGCCGTGCCGCAGTGCGAGCCCGCTGCGCGGCACCACGAGCCCCACCCAGCCGTCGGGGATCGCCACCGCGATGCCCGTCGGCACGAGCACGCGACCGCCGCGCGCCGGCACCAGCGCATCGGTGCGCGCGCGCAGGTCGAGCCCGGCGTCGCCCGCCCGCGCGTACGAGGGGAGCGGCAGGTCGGGGTCGAGCTGCACGATGTCGATGCGCAGGTCGCCGTCCGCCACGCCGCAGACCCTAGGTCGCCGCACCGTGCCGTAGATTGCCCGTCGTGCTGGTGTGGATGGACCTCGAGATGACGGGGCTCGATCCCGACCGCGACGTCATCGTCGAGATCGCCACCGTCGTCACCGACGACGAATTGCAGGTCGTTGCCGAGGGCCCGGACCTGATCATCCACCAGCCCGACGACGTGCTCGCCCGCATGTCCGAGGTGGTGCGTGCGATGCACGAGAAGTCGGGCCTCCTGCCGGCGATCCGCGCGTCGGCCACGACGCTGGCGGAGGCCGGGGCCGCCACCCTCGACTTCATCCGCGCGCACGTTCCCAACGCCCGCAGCGTGCCGCTGTGCGGCAACTCCATCGGCACCGACCGCCGCTTCCTCGCACGCCACCTCCCCGCAATCGAGGACTACCTGCACTACCGCAGCGTCGACGTCTCGACCATCAAGGAGCTCGTGCGCCGCTGGTATCCGTCGGTCGACCGTCCGCGCAAGACCGGCACCCACCGCGCACTCGACGACGTTCGCGCCAGCATCGACGAGCTGCGCTTCTACCGCGGCGCGGTGTTCGCGTCAGCGGACGGCCACGCGGCGCCCGCGCCACTCGACGCTGCCACCGAGGGCGCGCAGCGCGACTGAGCGCGCCACCATCGCGGTGAAGAACGCGAGGTGCAGCGGGTACAGGGCCGCACCGACCGGCCCGTAGCGGCCCGCGCGGCGCGACAGCGCCAGCACCTGCACGGCGCTGGGCACCCACAGCCACGGCGACACGAACAGACCCCCGCCCAGCGACGCGCACCACGCCACCGCGAGCACCGTCACCAGCGGGTCGGTGCGCCCGAGCCCCGCGCCGATGCTGCGCGTGAAGCCGCGCACCACGCCGGCCACGCCGTCGGGGTACATGCGGTAGCGGGCCGCCGACGGCATGGCCACGTGCGACGCCACGTCCCCGAAGGTGCGGCCGAGCGCGAGGTCCTCCACCAGCGCACCGCGCACGGACGGATGGCCGTGCCCGCCGAGCGCCAGGTACCGGGCGCGCGAGCACGCAAGCACCGGCCCGAATGCCAGCGGCTGGCGCCGGCCGAAGGGGCGCGCCGCCATGATGGCGAGCAGGTTGAACAGCATCGACGCGTGCTCGCCCGGCCGTTCGACGGCGTGCCACGGCTGGACGCTCGTCAGCCGGTCCGGGTGGCTGCGCACCATCGCCGCCAGCGCATCGAGCGCGCCTGGTGCGAGGCGGACGTCGGCATCCACCATCACCACCGTGCCGTGGCTCGCCGCCTCGACGCCGCGCTGGCAGGCCCACGGCTTGCCCAACCAGCCGTCCGGCCTGGGTCCCGCCTGCAGCACCGTCGCCCCCGCACCACGCGCGAGGAGTGCCGTGGCGTCGGTCGACTCGTCGTCGACGACGATCACCTCGTCACCCGCGCGCGCGTGCAGCGACGCGACGCACGCAGCGACGTTGCCCTCCTCGTTGCGCGCCGGCACCACCACGCTCACGGGCGCGCGATCCGCGTCCGCCGCGGCGGCGAAACGCGGCAGGCGCCGCGCCAGCCACCAGCCGACGGCGTGTCCGACCAGCCAGATCAGCGCGCCGGTGCGACCTTCCATCGGTTCGTCATCGTAGGTGCGGCCGCCGCAGCGGACGATGGGGTCAGTGCGCGGAGGCCGGGGGCGGCTCGCGCCACGGGGCGATCTCGATCGCCGACGCCATCGTCCCGCCCTCCACCATGTGCCGCAGCACCGTGCGGTCCTCCTCCACGAGCCGCGCGATGCGCACCTCCTGGCCCGGCGCGATCGCCGCATGGTGCTCGACGGTGGCGCGCAGCGGCAGCGCCGGCCCGCCTGTCGCAGCGAGCTCCTCCACCACGGCCTCCCAGTACACGGCGTTGTTCATGTGGCCCACCGCATCGATGTCCGTGGCCCGCACCTGCATCGCGGGCAGCGCGTCCCAGTCGACGGACGGCAGCCCCTTGCCCACCCGCAGCGTCGCGCGGACGCGGCGCCCGCCGCTCGCCTCCTCCACCAGCGGGACGAAGTCGTCGGGCAGGGGCAGCAACCGCATCGTGGCGAGGTCGACGTGCACCCACAGCGCGGCGGCCTCGATGCGCCGACCGCCCGCCGACGCAATGGTCGTGCGGCGCTCCGCCCAGTGCGAGCCGTAGCCGCCGCACCACGTGCGGATCGCGACGTCCTCCATGTAGCGGGGGAGCCCGGTCACCCACATCTCGGTCCGTCGCACGACCCAGCCGTGCGCGTCCGAGTACCGGCCGTCGACCGCGTCGTCGTTCGCGACGTCCTGCAGGTAGCGCGCCGCCGCGTCGAGCCGCAGTCGTGCGCCGGCATCGACGTCGCCGAGCCTCACCCGTCGCGACGTCGCGTAGATCCGTCCCCGCCCGGGCTCGGGGACGGGCCCGTCGGTCACGGCAACCGACGCTAGCGACCGCACCCGTCGGACGGTGCTCGGTAGTCTCGCCGCATGCGGCGCGTGCTCTCCGTCGGCTGCGCGTTCCTCGCCGCAGTCGCACTTGCCGGTTGCGGCGGCTCGTCCCCCGAAGGTGCCGCGTCGATCGCGACCAACGCCGTCGTCTCGGGGGAGCCCCTCGCGGTGGTCGAGCTGCTCGACCTCGGGGACGAGCTCCGTTCGACGGCGGAGTTCACCGGTCGTCCCCTGGTCGTCAACTTCTGGTACGCCTCGTGCGAGCCGTGCAGGCGCGAGATGCCGCTGCTGGCGGAGTTCTTCGACGAGCGCGGGGACGAGGTCGCGGTGCTGGGCGTCAACATGGGCGATCCCCGGACCGTCGCAGCCAACTTCGCCGAGAACCACCGCGTCGGGTTTCCGGTGCTGCTCGACGACGAGGGCGTGCTGTCGTCGGCGATGAAGATCGGGCTCGCGCCGACGACCCTCTTCGTGTCGGCCGACGGCACCGTGGTCGAGCAGGTGGCGGGCGAGCTGACGCGCGACGAGCTCGACGACGCCGTCGCGCGGATCAAGGGTCCGTGATGCAGGGCGACTTCGCCTATTCGTTCATGGTCGGCGTGCTCGCAGCGGTGAACCCGTGCGGCTTCGTGCTCCTGCCCACGTGGCTGCTCTACTTCCTCGGCATCGAGGGCGACGTGCGCAGGGCTCCCGTGTCGCGCGCCCTCGCGGTGAGCGCGGCGATGTCGGCGGGCCTCGTCGGCGTGTTCCTCGTCGTCGGCCTCGTCACGCGCCTGTTCACCCAGTCCATCGCCGCCCACGCGCAGTGGCTGGGCTTCGCGGTGGGCGTCGCCCTGGTCGTCGCCGGTGCGGCGATGCTCGCCGGCTGGAAGCCCTCCCTCGCCGTGCCCGGTCTCTCGCCCCGTCGCGACCGGTCCCTCCTCGGCGTCGCCGCATTCGGCGCCGCATACGCGGTTGCATCCATCGGCTGCACGATCGGCCTGCTCACCAGCGCGGTGATGGGCGGCGTGACGCGCCACGGCTTCCTGCCCGGCGTCATCGGCGTGGTGCTCTACGGCCTCGGGATGTCCCTGCTCGTCACGGCGCTGACCGTCGCGCTCGCCCTCGCCCGGCAGGGCATGGTGCGCGTGCTGCGTGCGTGGATGCGCCACGCCAACCGGCTCGCCGGCGTCGCGCTGGTGGCGTCGGGGCTGTATCTCTGCCGGTACTGGTACGGCAGCATCGATCCGTCCGCCACCACGGGCGGCGGAGCCGTGTCGTCGTGGCAGTCGTCGCTTGCGGGTTTCCTGCAGTCGCAGGGTGCGTGGCGCCTCGCGGCCGCCTTCGGGCTCGTCATCGGCCTGCCGGTGGCGTGGTCGCTCCTGCGCTCGCGTGCGGGTGCCGCTGCTGCGCCGGAGGCGTGACCGCCGGTCGTCAGGGGGCGAGTCGCGCGACCGACCAGCCTGCGGCGGTGCGCTCGTAGCGGAACCGGTCGTGCAGGCGGTTGGGGCGTCCCTGCCAGAACTCGAACGACTCGGGCCGTACCAGCCATCCTCCCCACCAGTCGGGGCGGGGTACGTCGCGTCCGGCGAACCTTGCCGCCGCCTCCGCGGCCAGGCGCTCGAGATCGTCCCGCGACGCGATGACCGACGACTGCGGGGACGCCCAGGCGCCCTCCTGCGACCCGCGCGGACGCGACGCGAAGTAGGCGTCGCTCTCCGCGTCGGGCATCACCGACGCCGTGCCCCGGATGCGCACCTGGCGGTGCAGGTCCAGCCACGCGAAGACCAGCGACACCCTGCCGTGACCGGCCAGCTGTGCGCCCTTCGTGCTGTCGCGGTTGCTGTAGAACGCCACGCCGCGCTCGTCGAAGCCGCGCGCGAGCACGACCCGCGAGTCGGGGCCTCCGTCCGCACCGATGGTGGACAGCGTCATCGCATTCGGCTCGGTGACACCCGCGCCCTCGGCCTCGTCGTACCAGCGTCGCCACTGGCGGACCGGGTCGGCGTCGAGGTCCGACCGACGGAGGCCGGCCGACTCGTACTGCACGCGGCGGTCGCGCAGGGACACCCCGGCTACCTCGGACGGATGACGGTCGTGCCGCGCATGTAGCGGTGCAGCACCTCGGGCACGGCCACGCTGCCGTCGGGCTGCCGGAAGTTCTCGACGATGGCCGCCCACACGCGCGGCACCGCCAGCGCCGAGGCGTTGAGCGTGTGGGCCACCTCGGTGCCCTTCTGGCCCGCGCGACGGAACCGGATCTCCGCGCGCCGTGCCTGGTAGTCCCCGAACCAGCTCACCGAGCTGACCTCGAGCCACGCGTCGCAGCCGGGTGCGTACACCTCGACGTCGAAGCTCCTGTGGTGGCTCTGCCCCATGTCGCCCGTGCACACCTCGATGGTGCGGTGCGGCAGCCCCAGCCCGTCGATGGCGCGCACCACGCGGTCGCGCAGCTCCTCCAGCATCCCCAGCGCCTGCTCGGGGGTCGTCACCGCGAGGATCTCGACCTTGTCGAACTCGTGCGCGCGCAGCATGCCGCGCGTGTCGCGGCCGGCCGATCCGGCCTCGCGGCGGTAGCACGACGTGTGCGCCATGTAGCGCGCGGGCAGCTCCTCTGCGTCGAGGATCTCCCCCGCGTGGATCGAGGTCAGCGACGACTCGGCGGTCGGGATGCACCACAGTCCGTCCCGCTCGATGGCGTAGGCGTCCTCGGCGAACTTCGGGAGCTGCCCCGTTGCGGTCAGCGTCGCCGTGGTGACGAGCGACGGGGGGCGGATCTCCTCGAAGGCGTCGGCGTTCGCGTCCAGTGCGTACTGGCACAGGGCTCGGGCGAGCGTCGCGCCGGCACCGCGCTGCATCGTGAACATCGCGCCGCTGATCTTCACCGCGCGCTCGTTGTCGAGGATGCCGAGCGCGGTGGCGGTCTCCCAGTGCGGCACGCGCTGGTGCTCGGCGAACTCCGCCGGCATGCGGTGCGGCCCGGAGACGACGGGGTTGTCGACGTCGCTCGTGCCGACCACCGCGTCCTCGTGCGGCACGTTGGGCAGGGAGAGCAGGACGTCGCGCAGCGCGGTGCTCACCTCGTCGTGCTCCGACTCGAGGGCCTTCTCAGCCTCGCCCAGGTTCCTGCTCTCCGCCATGGCGGCGTCGGCGGCAGGTGCGTCGCCCGCCCGGCGCAGCGCCGCCACCTGCTTGCTGAGGTCGTTGATCCGCGCGCGGGCCTCGTCGCGTTCCTTGACGATGTCGCGCAGGCGCAGGTCCAGCCTCGCGCACCTCTCCAGCTCCTCGAGCAGCGCCGGCTTGCGACGTCGCTCCATCAACGAACGGACCCGCTCGGGATCGGTGCGGAGCATGCGGACGTCGATCACCGACGGTTGAGGCTAGCGGTGCACGCCTACGCTGGTCCCGTGGCCGACGATCCGCTCGACCTCGTCGTCTCCTCGGTCCGCATCAGGTACGGCACGACGGTCGCGGTGCACGACGCCAGCTTCCGTGCCCGGCGCGGAGAGGTCACGGCCGTGGTGGGGCCGAACGGCGCCGGCAAGACCTCCACGATCGAGGCCTGCGAGGGGTTTCACTCCGTCGACGCGGGCGCCATCTCGGTGCTCGGCCTCGATCCGCGCCGGGACCGCGCGCGGTTGGCGCCGCGGACCGGCGTCATGCTGCAGCAGGGCGGCATCTACCCCACGGCGCGCGTCGGCGAGACGGTCCGGTTGTTCTGCGCGCTGCACGGTTCGGTCGTCGATCCGGACGACCTGCTGGGACGGTTGGGGCTCGCCGCCCTCGCGTCGCGGCCGTGGCGGAGGCTCAGCGGCGGCGAGCAGCAGCGGTTGTCGCTCGCCCTTGCCCTCGCCGCCCGACCCGACGTCGCGTTCCTCGACGAGCCCACCAACGCGCTCGACCTCGACGCGCGGGCGGTCGTCCGCACCGTCGTGCGCGAGCTCGCCTCGTCGGGGGCAATCGTCGTCGTCGCCACCCACGAGCTCGCCGAGGCCGAGCGGTTCGCCGACTCCGTCGTCGTCTTCGACGGGGGCCGGACGATCGGACAGTTCGGGATGGAGGACGTCAGGCGCGGTGACGGCGTCCGGGTGCGGCTCGACCGGCCGGTCGACCGGGCACGACTCGTCCACGTCGTCGGCGACGTCGTCGACGAGGGCGACGGTTGGTGGCGCGTCCCTGCACGGTCCGACGTCGGTCCGGTGGTCGCGGCGCTCCAGCCGCTCGCGGCGGCGGGCGAAGCGGCGATCCTCGACGTCACCGGCTCGACGGGTGGACTCGAGTCGTACGTGCAACGGGTGCTCGGGCGGGGTTGAGCGTGCTGTCGTCGTACGTGCGCTTCGAGCTGCGCCTGCTGCTCCGCAATCCGGAGCAGTTGCTGCTCGTGCTCGCCATCCCGGCCGGCCTGCTGGTGTTCTTCGGCACGGTCGACGTGCTGCCCGACCCGACGTCGCTGCCGTTCCTGGTGCCGGGAGTCCTCTCGCTCGCGGTCCTCTCCAGCACGATGACGGGACTCGGCATCGCCACGGGTTTCCAGCGCTCGTCGCTCGCGCTCAAGCGGCTCGGCGCGACGCCGCTGGGCGCCCGACGGCTCGTGCTCGGCAAGTCGATCGCGACGGGCACCGTCGTGGCGCTGCAGCTCGCGGTGCTGGGCGCGATCGGCGTCGCCCTGGGCTGGCGCCCGGCGGCATCCGGCGTTCCGATCGCCCTCCTCGCAGCCGCACTCGGCGGCCTCGCGTGCGCCGGCATCGGCATCGGCATCGCCGGGCGCCTCCGTGCGGAGGTGACGCTCGCCGCCCTCAACGCGCTGTACCTGGTCATGCTCCTTGCCAGCGGGTTCGTGCTCGACACCGTCCACTTGCCGCGCCTCGTCGCCGCAGCCATCGAGTTCAGCCCCGCCACGGCCATGACGTCCGCCCTCCGTGGCGCCCTCGCCGGCTCCGGGGTGGATGCAGGGGACTGGGCCGTCCTCGCGACCTGGGCCGTCGCCGCCCCCCTCCTCGCCGCGCGCAGCTTTCGGTGGGACGCGGACTAATCCGCGCCGCCCGGGCGACCTAGCGCTTCGGCTCCGCAGCGGGCTGCGTGCGGCCGAACTCCGCCTGCACGTGCTCGAACGTCAACGTGTCGTCGTCGGTGCGCCGGAGCGCCTGCTCCGTGCCGAACCTCCGCGAGAAGTTCCGGATGAACAGCGCCACCACGATCGTCCAGAGGAAGATGCTGCCGCCCGTCTTCATGATCGCGCCCGCGACCTGCTGGTCGACGGTGGCCGAGATCCCCCACACGCGAACGGGGATGTCGTAGTGCCGGTAGACGACGCCCTCGGCGAACGTCAGCCACGCCGCAGGGACCGTCGGCACCACCGACATGAGGAAGAGATAGATCATCTTCGGTGCCGGACCGATCTGCCACGAGCGGTCGGGGCCGACCATCGGCACCCACATGGCGAGTCCGGTCGCCACCACGAGCACGTGCAGCCCGTAGTGCAGCGGGCCGTTGGAGACGCTCCGGTTCACCAGTGCGGGAATGTGGGTGATCATGATCACGCCGTTGAACAGGACCCCCGCGACCACGGGCCGGCAGAGGAAGCGCACCACGGTCCGCACCCTCCCCGTGCCGACGATCGCGTCGAAGAGCCATGCGGGCGTCGCAAGCCATACCAACGGGGGGACGAAGTACGACAGCACCATGTGCTGGAACATGTGCACCGAGTAGAGGTACTCCTCGGCGATGTCGTGCACCGGCCAGTCGCTGGCGAGCCAGAGCATCCCGATGGCCGCGGCGAACGCGGCGATCTGCCGGCCAGTCACCAGCGGCCGGTCGGTGGTCGAACGCGGACCGATCACTCGGATCGCGTAGACGTAGCTGCCGGCGAGGAAGGCCATCAGCAGCCACACCTCGGGGTGCGCCTGGAAGCGCCAGGGACTCAGGTCCAGCGTCGCCGCCTCAGCGAGCACGGCCGGTCCGTCAGGCGATGAAGAACTTGAAGGTGGACAGCGCCGCGGCGTACACGAAGATCGCGAGGAAGAGTCCGGCGTAGAACATCACGCTGAAGACCCGCTTGTCGAACTTCAGGTGCATGAAGTAGCTGACGACCATCGTGAACTTCACCACCATCATCACCATCAGCGCGGGCATGAACAGGGGCCCGAAGTCGACGTAGTACGTGGACACCTCCAGCGCCGTGATGGCCGCGAGGATCAGCGCGATCCGCACATATCCGGCGTTGGACATTCCGTGCTCTTCGTGTGCGTGCTGTTCGGTCATGGGGGTCACACCGGGATGAGGTAGATGAGGGTGAAGATGACGATCCACACGATGTCGACGAAGTGCCAGTACAGGCCGATCATCTCCACCGTCTCCGACTTGCTGCCGGGGATCCTGTTTCGCCTGACCATCGCCACCAGGGCGAAGAGCATGATGATGCCGACGGTCACGTGGACGCCGTGGAACCCCGTCAGGACGTAGAAGCTCGACGCGAAGAGGCTCGTGGAGAATCCGAGGCCCTCGTTGTAGAAGGCGGTGAACTCGTACACCTGCCCGCCCACGAACGTGGCGCCCAGGAGTGCGGTGACCGTCAGCCACAGCACCGTGGACCGGTCGTCGGCCTTGGCCGCGGCCGAGACGGCCAGCACCATCGTCAGCGAGCTCATCAGCAGGACGAAGCTGCTCACCGAGGTGAACGGGATGTCGAAGACCTGCATCGGGGTCGGACCCTCGCCGACCCGTCCGCGGTACAGCATGTAGGTCGAGATCAGCCCGCCGAAGAGCAGGCACTCCGACCCGAGGAACAGCCACATCCCCAACTTGATGTTGGAGATGCCGGTCGACCCGTGCTGGGCGCCGTGCTCCTGCACCAGTTCAGCCATGGCGCACCACCTCGGTCGACGGGGCCGCCGGCGGATCCACGTCCTCGTCGCGGGCGGTCGACGGTTCGATCGCCCAGCCGAAGCAACCCAGCACGACGATCAGCCCGCCGACGATGGCGACCGGAATCGAATAGATGAGGCCGAAGGCAATCACCGGAAGGCCGAGTGCCAGGACGATCGGCCAGTACGAGGGCGACGGCATGTGGATGTGCGCGTCCTTGTTGCGCTCCATCTCGGCGAGGATCTCCTCGGCCCCCTGCACCTTGCGGATCTCGCCGCTCTGGTGGTCCTCCGCGTACTTGCGGTGGAAGAACTCGTCGAGGTGCCCGACGGTGGGGATGCTGTCGAAGTTGTGCTCCTTGGGCGGATTCGAGGTCATCCACTCGAGGCTGCGCGCGTCCCACGGGTCGAGCGGCGCCTGCGCACCCCTGCGGGCCGTGACCAGGACGTTGATGAAGAAGAAGAGCACGCCGACCGCGAGGATGATCGACCCGATCGACGCCACGAGGTTCCAGAAGGCGAGGTTGAAGAAGCCCTCCCCCGCACGTGCCTCGGTCCAGATGTACATGCGCCGCGGCTGGCCCTGCAGCCCGAGGATGTGCATCGGCCCGAAGGTCAGGTTCATGCCGATCGCCATGAGCCAGAAGTTCCAGTTGCCGATGCGCTCGCTCAGCAGCTTCCCGAACATCTTCGGCCACCAGTAGTACATGCCCGAGAAGATGCCGAAGATCGCCCCGCCGAACAGCACGTAGTGGAAGTGGGCGACGATGTAGTAGGTGTCCGTCTGCTGCGTGTCCGAGGGCGCGACCGCGTGCGTGACGCCCGACAGGCCGCCCACCGTGAACAGCACGATCAGGGCGATCGCGAACTTCATCGCCACCGTGAACTGGAGCTTCCCGCCCCACAGCGTCATGGTCCAGTTGACGACCTTGACGCCGGTGGGCACCGCGATGGCCATCGTCGCCACCGAGAACACCGCCACCGACACCGGCCCGAGACCCGAGGCGAACATGTGGTGCGCCCACACGCCCCAGCCCACGAAGCCGATCGCGGCTCCAGAGAACACGACGAACGGGTAGCCGAACAGCGGCTTGCGGGAGAAGACCGGCAGGACCTCGGAGATGATGCCGAAGCTCGGGAGGATGAGGATGTACACCTCGGGGTGCCCGAAGATCCAGAACAGGTGCTGCCACAGCAGCGGGTCGGCCCCTGCCGCCACGTCGAAGAACGTCGCGCCGAAGTTGCGCTGGAACATCAGCAGGAACAGCGCGACGGTGATGACCGGCATGGCGAAGAGCAGCAGGAACTGCACGACGGTCGCCATCCACGTGAAGACCGGCATCTTCATCAGGCTCATGCCCGGTGCGCGCATGTTGAGCACGGTGACGATCAGGTTCACCGCACCGGTCAGCGACGCGATGCCGGTGATCTGCAGGCCGAGCGCCCAGAAGTCGACGCCGTGCGACGGCGAGAAGACCGGGCCCGAGTTCGGGGCGTACATGAACCACCCGCCGTCCGCCGCGCCGCCGAGGAACCAGGCGAGGTTGAGGAAGATGCCGCCGAAGAGGAACGCCCAGAAGCCGAACGCGTTGATCCGCGGGAATGCGACGTCTCGCGCACCGACCTGCAGCGGGATGAAGTAGTTCGCGAACGCGCTGACCATCGGCATCACGAAGAGGAACACCATCGTCGTGGCGTGCATCGTGAACATCTGGTTGTACAGGTCGGCGTTGAGCACCCGGCCGTCCGGCAGCGCGAGCTGCAGGCGGATCAGCACCGCCTCGAGGCCGCCCACGACGAAGAAGAAGAGCGCCGTTGCGCCGTACATGATGCCGAGCTTCTTGTGGTCGACGGTGAAGAGCCACGACCGCCAGCCGTGCTGGGTCGTCACCGGGCGCTTCAGGGCGCCCAACGACGCGGACGGGATGGCCGGCACCGTGGCGGGTGCCGAGGGGCGTTCGATGATGGCCATGTCGGTGCTCCGTCCTTACTTCAGCGTCACGAGGTAGGCGACCAGTTTCTCGATGTCCGACTCCGTCAGCGCGAGATACGGCATGCCGCGGTACTTGCCGCCCGTTCCTGCGAGCAGCGCGGGGTTCGCGTACATCGGCTTCATCTCGGGCGCGTTGCGGAGCCAGCCGCGCAGGTCGGTCTGGTTCAGGCAGTCCTCCGAGACGCCGGCCAGGTACTTCGACCCGAAGTCGGCGGGTGACGCCTCCCACACGTCCCTGCGGCACGCGGGGGTGAGGAGGTCGAACATCGCGCCGGCAAACGTGTTGCGCGACATCAGCTTGGAGAGGTTCGGCGCGGCGCCCGACACGACGTTCTCGTCGGGCGCGGCGATCGCCGGCGACCCGTCGGCGCGCTCGAGGCCGTTGACCTGGTGGCATCGCACGCACTGGTTGAGGAACACCGCCTCGCCTTCCTTCGCGAGGCCGTCGGCGGGCGACTCGTACGGTGCCAGCTGCTGCGCCACCCAGGCGGCGAAGTCCTCCTTGCTGAGCGCCACCGCCTCCATCCGCATGTTCGCGTGCGACAGGCCGCAGAACTCGGTGCACTGCCCCGCGTAGATGCCGGGCTCGTCGGCCTCGATGCGATTGAGGTGGACGCGGCCCGGGACGGCGTCGCGCTTGCCGTTCAGGCGGGGGATCCAGTACGAGTGGATCACGTCGCGACTGGTCTGGCGGAGCATGACCTTCGTGCCGACGGGGATGACCAGCTGACCGGAGGTGATGATCGGCTGGGTGATGCCGAACTCCTCCTGGACCGGATAGTCGTACTCCCACCACCACTGCTGGCCGGTGACGTTGATGACCATCTCGGTGTCGTCCGTCTTGGAGAGGTCGAACACCGTGCGCACCGTGAAGACGCCGATCACCGCGAGGATCAGCGCCGGGATGATCGTCAGCGTGATCTCCAGCACGGGCTTGCCGTGCGTCTGCTTCGGGATCGCCTGGCCTCGGTCGCGGAAGCGGAAGATCGCCCAACCCACTGCGGCGGCGACGATCAGGCCGACGATGCCTGCCACGGCGAAGACCGGCCGCTGCAGGTCGTCGATCATCTGCGCGTTCGGGCCGGCCGGATCCCACGTGTCCTGCGGCGCGTTGCTGGCGCAGCCCGCGAGCGCGACCAGCGCGAGGGCCGGAAGCACTCGACGACGCATGGACCCGAGCCTATTGACGGCGGTCGGACGCGGACGGGCGGAGGTCATGGAACGATCACCTCGATCGACTGCCCCTCGATGCCGGCGACCTCGAGCACGTAGGCACCGGGTTCGAGGGATGGCTTGGGGATGGTCAGCGTGAGCAGCTGCTCTGCGCCGCTGGGAATGAGCTGCGTGCACTGCTCGACTTCCTCCACGACGCCCTCGGCGACCGGCGCCGTGCCCAGTCGTGCGACGAGGCGGAAGTCGCCCTCCGTCTTGTTGCGGAAGATGATCGACGACGGGTTCGAGCGGGGAATCGTGATGCGGTCGGTCTCTGCGGGGTTGCCCTGGACCCGCGCCACGAGCGTGCCTTCGACGAACTCCACCGTCGCAATGACGGCGCTTCGCGACGACACGCCGAGCAACGCGTGCTTGTCGCCGTACTTGTCCTTCTCGGGGCCGCACGTGCGGTGGGTGTAGTGGCCCTCGGACTTCGCCTCCACCAGCTCCGCCCGGATTCCGGACGACGCGCCGCCCACGCCGCCAGCGACGAGCCCGACGGCGCCGACCGCGCAGACGCCGGCAACCAGCGACCGCTTCAAGCCCGGCCGCACCGCGAAGAGGACTCCGCCCACCAGCACCAGCGACGCGAACACGATGAACAAGACGGCTCCCGCGCTCTTGCTGACGGCGAGCATGATCCGCGAGAACGAGAGGATCACCACGGCAGACCCGATCGTGGCGAGCACCGGGAACTCGAGCGGCTGCATGATGCGCCCGCGGAGGTCGGCGTTGTGGGCCGGATCCGCCGAGGCGCGGTCGCTCCACGACTGGACGGTCCATTCGACGAACGCCGCCACGACGACGACGACGCCGAGGATCAGCACCGCGGGACGGGTGATCGTGCCCACGAGCACCAGCGCAACACCCGCCGCGGCCATGAACGGCCACATGCCCGGGGAGGGAACGGCCGACGCCGCGGGCGACGACTCGTCGGGCTCGCCGTCGCGCGACCAGAGGGCGAGCCATGCGGCGAGCGCCACCGCCGGCACGAATCCGAACAGTGCCGTGGCGCCGATCGACGACGGGTTCACCAGCACCATGAACACCGCGAACGACACGGCTCCCAGCGCCGACAACCCGATGAAGAACTTGGAACCGGTGGTGAACATGGCCCTACTTCTGCACGTAGACGACGAACCACAGCGCGATGAACGCCGTGGCGAGGAAGTACCAGTAGAGCGCGTGCGCGGTGAAGACGTCGCGGTCGCCGAGTCGGCCCGCGGCGGCGCGGAACATGGCGACGAGCGAGAACGCCACCCCGCTGACGATGAGGGCGAGCACGGTGCCGGTCACCGCGTAGAACATCGTCTGGTAGGCCCCGTCCATCAGCACGAGCCCCATCTGCACCCAGATCGCTACCTGGGCGTTCACCGCGGCGAGGCCGAGGAACGCGGTCAGTGCGAGCGCCATCGTGGCGTGCCGCGAATCGTCGCGCTTCGCCGAATACACGGCCCACTGTGCGATCACGCAGATGACCACCATCGTGATCGCCATCGTGTTCGTCGCGACCTCGGGAACCGGGATGTCGGCCGGAAGCCAGTCGCGGATCATCTTCCCCGACGACGACTCGCGCAGCGGAGCCGCGTCACGGAAGCGGAACCACGTGCCGAGCATGCCGAACACGAGCATCGAACCCGCAGCCGCAACCGCAACCGTCGCCGACACGACGACGTTGCGCGGCGCCGCAGGCGCGGCGTCCGGAAAACGGACCTCGAGCGCACCGCTCATGCTGCCTCCCCCTTGCTCCGCACCACGGCGGCGACGGCGGTCAGCGCGGCGAGGGCCACGAGGAGGTGCCCGGCCGCGGACGCGCCGTTGAGCAGCGCCACGGCACCGGACGAGTCGTAGTCGACCGAGTCCCACGACGGCTGGTCCATGAACCCCGCGACGTACATCGGCAGCGACGACAGCACGGTGCCGAGGAAGCCGACGCCCGTCACGACCACCGCGGGACGGACCGCGATACGACGGCCACCCTGCAGACCGACCACCCCGCCCCAGGCGGCGAGCGCGAGTCCGTACGCCACGTAGAGGCCGGTGCCTTCGTCGAGGACGGTGCCGCCGACGCCGACCGCCTCGACGGTCGACAGAGCGTGGCCGACCATGCCCGTCAGCACCATGCCCATGCCCAGGAAGGCCGGCGCAAATCCTGCGCCCAGCTGGCGCACGCCGGAACGCACGGCGAGCAGCGCCGCCGCCAGCACGGCAAGCACGCCGAGGACCGGCAGGAGGTTGTAGAACGCCCACGGCACGAGGTTGCGGACGGTCTCGCCCGCCGACCCCTCCGCGTCGAGCTGCACCACCGTCTGCGTGACCGACCCGACCACCGCAGCCGCGACGAGCGCGATGCCCACCTGGAGCGCGGCGCCGAGCGCGCGGGGCGCACCGGGCGAACGGGGGAGGATGCCGGCGAGGATGCCCGCACCGAGGGCCGCGACGACGTACGACTGCGGCGCACCGAGCGCCCAGCCGAGGTGCCCGGCAGCGCCCTCCGCGCCGCCGAACGCGAACTGTCCGTACCTGAGGTCGACCGCGACGTAGACCAGCGTGCCGAGCAGCACCGGCAGCGACAGCAGCATCGCAAAGGACGACACGAAGGCGCCCCACGCAGCGGGCTGTGCGTCGGCAAGGGCTAGGTCCGGGCGACGGGACGCGAAGACCGTGGTGAAGACCGAGAGCGCAACGGCGAGCAGGCCGACGACGACGGCGCCCATGCCGAGGAGGTGGAGGTCGAGCATCGACGCCTGCTCCGCGCCGGGACGTCCGTCCACCACGGCCGCCCACGCCACCATGACGAGTCCCGCGAGCCACAGCCAGCCGCCGAACGATGCGGTGCGCGCGAGCGCGACGGTTCGGGAGCCGACGAGGCGCGGCACGACGAGCACCGCCGTGCCGAGCAGCAGCGGCGCGGCGAACCCGTACAGCGCGGTGCTGCGCAGCAGCGATGCGAACTGGGCGGTCGCCTCGTCCTCGAACACGCGGCGCGTCGAGTCGATGCGCTCGAGGGAGTACAGGGCCGCGACGACGGCATAGACCAGCAGCCAGATTCCCGCCGGCACGCCGACCACGGCGGCGATCGTCCGGGAATCGGTCGACACCAACGGCGCGACTGCCGTTGCGCGGTGCGGTGCGGCGGTCGCCGCGGGGGGCTGAACTGCGGTCATGGCGCCCCCGACACTAACAACGGACGGCCGGAGCGCCCGACCTTGCCCGCTTGCGCAGTCACCCGACCAGCACGTCCACCATCACCGCGGCGAAGAGCGCCGTCACGTAGGTGATGGAGAACGAGAAGACGGACATGGCCCGCTCGGGCGTGGGCCGTCGCGCGATGCTCGCCGTGGCGATCAGGAACGCGGCGCCGAATGACACGGCTGTAGCGCCGTAGATCCAACCGAGACCCGTCGTCACGAACGGCAGCCACAGCGTCAGCGCCACCACCACGACGGTGTAGGCGACCATCGCACGCACGGTCCGCTGCAGCGGCGCGACGGCGGGCAGCATCGGCACGCTCGCGGCCCGGTAGTCGTCGGCATGGCGGATGGCCAGCGCCCAGAAGTGCGGCGGGGTCCAGAAGAAGATGACCGCAAAGAGGATCCACGGCGCCGCCGCGAGGCCGTCGGCCACCGCCGCCCAGCCGACCAGCGCCGGCACCGCCCCCGCCGCGCCGCCGATGACGATGTTCTGGCGGCTCGTCCGCTTCAACCACAGCGAGTAGACGACGACGTAGAACGCGGTGGCGGAGAGGGCGAGGAGGGCCGCCAGGAGGTTGGCGCCCAGCCACAGCACCGCGAACGCCGCCACCTCGAGCAGGACCGCGAAGACCATCGCGCGCGCCGGATCGAGCGCGCCCGTGACGAGCGGACGGTGCTGGGTGCGCACCATCAACCGGTCGATGTCCCGGTCGATCACCATGTTGATGGCGTTCGCACCGCCTGCCGCGAGCGCGCCGCCCGCAACCGTCACCGCCACGAGTCCCCAGCCCGGCCAGCGACCGGCGGCGAGGACCATCGTCGGGACCGTGGTGACCAGCAGCAGCTCGATGATGCGCGGCTTCGTCAGCGCGACGTAGGCGCGCCACCCTGTCGCGGCACCGCGCGTCCCGCCGTGCCCGAGCACCAGCGATCCCACGCGCGACGGAACGATGGGCTTCGCGGCTCGCGTCACCCCGTCAGACTACGAGCGCCCGCACCTGCCCTTCCATCCGGTTGCGGCACGGCTGCGGCTGCACAACGGCACAATGGGCGCGTGACCGACGTCGCAACCGCTCCCGTCGACGAGACCACGACGGTCGACGACCGCCCGTGGCTCGTGATCGTCTGGAACGACCCGATCAACCTCATGTCGTACGTCACGTTCGTCCTGCAGAAGCTGTTCGGATACTCGCTCGAGAAGGCGACCGCGCTGATGCTCGACATCCACCACAAGGGCCGCGCCGTCGTGTCGCAGGGCACGCGCGAGCGCGCGGAGCTCGACGTCTACCGCCTGCACGAGCACGGGCTCTGGGCGACCATGACGAAGGACGGTGGCGACGCGTGAGCGACTTGTCGGGCCCGGTGCGGCGGGAGGGCGACGGGTTCGTGCTCGGGGTCGACGCCGAGGACCGCGCGACGCTCGTCGGGTTGATCGGCCAGCTGCGCGACGAGATCGCGGCCGACGGCCGCAGCGAGCACCTCCGACGGCTCTTCCCCGCCGCGTACCACGACCATGCCGAGCACGAGGCCGAGTACCAGCGCCTCGTCCACGAGGACCTCGCGTCGACGCGGCTCGCGTCGCTGGTCACCGTCGGCGAGGTGCTCGGGTGCGATCCCGGGTCAGACGAGCTCGAACTCGGTGAGGACGACCTTGACGCGCTCATGCGCGCGCTGAACGACCTTCGGCTCGTGATCGGCACGCTGCTGGACGTCTCCGAGGACACCGACGCCGGGGACGTCGGCCCCGACGACCCCGACTTCGGGCACTTCCAGCTGTACGGGTACCTCGGATGGCTGCTCGAGGGCATCGTGCAGGCGCGGATGGGCGGCTGATCCCGACGTCCCCGTGCCCATGCCGAACCGGCGGGGGCGGCTGGTAGATTTCCCGTGCTCTTCCAACGGGCGAGCGAACGCTTGCCCCCATCGTCTAGTGGCCTAGGACACCACCCTTTCAAGGTGGCGGCACGGGTTCGAATCCCGTTGGGGGTGCAGAAGAAATGGTCAGTCCTGTTCGTCAGGTACTGGTCCCGTGGTGAAGTTTGGAGTTCACGCCGGCCTGTCAAGCCGGAGGTCGCGGGTTCAAATCCCGTCGGGACCGCTGGGTGGTGCGTGCACCACCTTGGTCGGGTAGCTCAGTTGGCAGAGCACGCGCCTGAAAAGCGCGGGGTCACCGGATCGACGCCGGTCCCGACCACCAGTTCGTCCCGTGCCGTCGATCGTGCACGGACGGGCGCACGGTCCGCCGCGTCGCGCTCAGCGGGTCTTGACGCGGACCAGCGTCTCCTGCGAGATCGTGGCCACGTGCTCGCCCGACGACGCGAAGACGTAGCCGAGCGCGAGTCCGCGCGATCCCGCGTACGTCATCGCCGACATCTCGTGCCAGTGCCACTCGCCGGCGCGCACCGGACGGTGGAACCACACGGCGTGGTCGAGGCTCGCATTGATCAACCGGCCCGCCTCGGCCGCGGCGCCCAGCTCGGGGATGGAGTGGATGACGCTCTCCGTCGGCAGGTCGTCCGACATGTAGGCGAGCGCGCAGCGGTTCAGCACGTCGTCGTCGAACTGGTCGACCGTCTGCATCCAGGCGCCGATGCGACCGATGCCCCCACGGCGGCCCTGCTCGAGCAGGGACTGGGCGACGGTGCGTCGGCGGATGAAGGGCGTCCATGATCCGTCGTCGAGCCCGTCGGGACCTGGCAGTCCGTCGGTGCACGCCGGCAGTGCGGCGCGCAGCGACGGCTCGGCGAGGTGGAACGACGACTCGAGCGTGAGGATCGCCTCGCCGCGCTGGCTCGCCACGACGCGGCGGGTCGTGAAGCTGCGTCCGTCGCGCGTGCGGTCGACGGCGTACTCGACGGGGAGCGACGGATCGCCCCGACGGATGAACGACGCGCGCAACGAGTGGCACGGCCGGTCCGCCTCGACCGTCGCCGCCGCGGCGCGCAGCGCCTGCGCGACGATGTGCCCGCCGTAGAGGCCGCCCCAGGGATAGGGCCACCCCGCGCCGACGAACCGGTCCCCGGAGCGCGCGTCGAGGTCGAACAGGTCGCGCAGCTGCACCCGACCGCCGACCGTTCAGCGCACGACGAGGATCATCAGCACCTCGCCGGTGACGTGGCTCTCGACCTCGAACTCGCCCGCGGTCGACGCCTCGAATTCGAACACGGTGGGTTCCCCTGCCTCCACCTCGTCGCCGCCGAGGTCGTAGCCGTGCAGGTGCACCTCGTCGTCCTCGTCCTCGTTCGTCACCGTGATGCGCACGAGCGATCCGAGCGCCACCTCCTCGATGCGGTCGGGCCCCGAGTCGACGCCGACCTCCACGGAGATCTCGACCGCACCGTCCGACACGGTCGTGGCGGAACCATTGGAGGTGGCGTCGCCGCCGGACGCGGACTCCGCCATCTCGGTCGCGTCGACGGCGGCCGGCGCGTCGGCGGAGCCGCCACCCGAACAGGCGGCGAGCGCACTCGCGGCGAGTGCGGCGGCGGCGACGCGACGGGGGTTCACGTCCCGAAACCGTACCCAAGGTCGGGCGCCGTCAGCATGGCGACGAACTCCACGCCGGCCTCGCGCGCCATGGCGGCACACGTGCCGCCGCGGTCGACGATCGCCGTGGCGAGCACCGGCACCGCGCCGAACTCGCGCACCGCCTGCACCGCCTCCATGATCGACGTGCCCCGCGTCACCGTGTCCTCCACCACCGCGACGACGTCGCCGGGGCGCAGGGCTCCGGCGACGCGGCCGGTGATGCCGTGGGTCTTGGCCTCCTTGCGCACGCTGAACGAGCGCAGCGGGCGTCCGCGCACGGCCGCCACCGCCGCGACGCCGAACGCCACGGGGTCGGCGCCCATCGTCAGACCGCCGATCGCCGTCACCTCCGGGGGCAGGAGCGCGAGCGCCACGTCGGCCACCGCGAGGATCCCGTCGGGATCGCACGCGGTCTGCTTGGTGTCGAGGAACCAGTCGCTCGTGCGGCCGGACTTCAGCGTGAACGTGCCGGTGCGCACCGAATGGGCGAGGACGTGGCGGCGGAGCGCCTCGCGGGCGGGGTCGAGCGGCGGCAGCGCCGCACTCACGCGAGGCCGTCCAGCGCGTCCACGGCGCGACGGGCGTGGCGAAGGGCCGCGGCCTGGTCGAAGCAGGCCTCGAGTTCGGCTGCGCCGAGCGGCATGCCCGCGGACGACTGCAGCACGTCGCGCAGGTGCCGTCCCTCGGCCGTCGCTCGCGACGACGCGTCCTGCACCGTGCGGTACGCCTCGTCCCGCGGCAGCCCGGCGGCGACCAGCGCCAGCAGCACGGCCTGCGAGTGCGCGAGGCCGCGGCTCGACGCGATGGTCGCGGCCATGCGCGCCCCGTCCACCTCCAGCGACGCCACGAGGCGCGTCATCCGCACCGTCGCGTAGTGCGCGAGGAGCGACGAGTCGGGCAGCACCACGCGCTCGACCGACGAGTGCGAGATGTCCCGCTCGTGCCACAGCGCGACGTTCTCCATGCCCGCCTGCGCGTTGGCGCGCAGCAGGCGCGAGAGCCCGGTGAGCGTCTCGGCGGAGATCGGGTTGCGCTTGTGCGGCATCGCCGAGCTGCCCTTCTGGCCGGGCTTGAAGCCCTCGCGGACCTCGCCCACCTCGCTGCGCTGCAGGTGGCGCAGCTCGGTCGCGATCGCGCCGATCGTGGTGCCAAGACTGGCGCACGCCCAGAGGTACTCGGCGTGGCGGTCGCGGGCGACCACCTGGGTGGCGGGCACGGCGCGCAGGCCGAGGCGCGCCGCCACGACCTGCTCGACCCGCGGATCGACGTTCGAGTACGTGCCGACCGCGCCCGACAGCTTGCACACCGCCACCGACTCGCGCGCCGCGCGCAGGCGCACGCGGTCGCGGTCGACCTGCAGGGCCCACAGCGCGACCTTGGCGCCGAACGTCGTCAGTTCGGCGTGCATGCCGTGCGTGCGTCCCATCATCGGGGTGTCGGCGTGCCGGCGCGCGAGCGCGACGAGCCCGTCCACCAGTCCGTCCGCTGCGTCGAGGATCAGCTCGGCGGCGTCGCGCAGCATCGAGCACCACGCCGTGTCGACGACGTCGGAGCTGGTGAGCCCGTGGTGCAGCCACGCGCCGTCGGGCATGCCGATGGCGGCCTGCGCGACGTCGACGAAGGCCGCCACGTCGTGGTCGGTGGTGCGCTCGCGCTCCGCGACGGCGGCGACGAACGCCGCATCCACCCGTGGCGCCCTCGCGCGGCACGCGGCCGCGGCCGCGGCGGGAACCGCGCCGATCTCCGCCTGCGCCTCGGTGGCGCACAGCTCGATCTCGAGGTAGCGGGCGAAGCGCGCCTCGTCCGTGAACACCGCCGCCATCTCGGGCAGCGAGTAGCGCGCGATCATCCGCGCACCACGCAATCGGTGCGGTCGGGACCGGTGCCCACCATCGTCACCGGCACGCCCGTCTCCGACTCGACGAGGTGGATCAGCTCGCGCGCACCGTCCGGCAGGTCTGCGTCCGTGCGGCAGCCGCGCAAGGGGCCCGCCCAGCCCCCCAGGTCGCGGTACACGGGCTCGACGCGCGCGAGCAGCGCTGCGTCGTCCGGGAATCCGCGAAGCGGGGCCCCGTCCAGGCGGTACCCGGTGCACACGCGCACGGGCGACGTGCCGTCGAGCACGTCGAGCTTCGTCAGCGCGATCTCGGTCAGCGAGTTGACGCGCACCGCGTGCCGCAGCATCACGAGGTCGAGCCAGCCCGGCCGCCTGCGGCGCCCGGTGACGGTGCCGAACTCGCGGCCCACCTCGACGATCCGGTCGCCGACCTCGCCCGTCACCTCGGTGGGAAACGGACCCGCACCGACGCGGGTGGCGTACGCCTTCGCGACGCCGATGACGCGGCCGATCTGCCGCGGACCGATGCCCGTGCCCGTGCACGCGCCGCCCGCGGTCGGGTTCGACGACGTCACGAACGGATACGTGCCGTGGTCGAGGTCGAGGAACGTCGCCTGCGCCCCCTCCAGCAGGATCGACTCGCCCGCCTCGATGGCGTCGTGCAGGAGGTTGACCGTGTCGGCGACGAGCGGGGCGAGCCGCGCGCCGAGCGCGACCTGCTCGCGGACCGCCGCATCGACGTCGAACCCCTCGTCGCCCCGCAGGCGCAGCGCCGCGTCGGCCGCAGCCGCGCGCACCCGCACCTCGGCGGCGAACGCCGCCGCGTCGCGCACCGTGCCGGCGCGGATGCCGGTGCGCATCGCCTTGTCGGCGTACGCCGGGCCGATGCCCTTCAGGGTCGTGCCGATCTTCGCGTCGCCCCGCGAGGCCTCCTCGAGTGCGTCGATGCGCTGGTGCCACGGGAGGATCAGGTGGGCGAGGCTCGACACCCGCAGCCGGGCGCACGAGACCCCGCGCGACTCGAGCGCGTCCACCTCGGCGAACAGCGTCGGCAGGTCGACGACGACCCCGTTGCCGATGACGGGCGCGACGTGTCCGTAGAGCACTCCGCTCGGCACGAGCTGCAGCGCGTAGCGCTCGCCGTCCACCACCACCGTGTGGCCGGCGTTGTGGCCGCCCTGGTAGCGCACCACCATCGAGTGCCGCTCGGCGAGCAGGTCGATGACCTTCGCCTTGCCTTCGTCGCCCCACTGGGCGCCTACCACCACTGCGACGGGCATGCCACGCTCCTGCGGATCGTCGGAACGTGACGTGAGCCTATCTGCGCGACTGCGCGCTAGGTCCGGAGTCCCTCCGCGACGCCCACGACGAACTCGTCGCCGGACACGTCCACGAGGATCGAATCGCCGTCCTGTGCGCGCCCCTCGAGGATGAGCATCGCCGCGGGATCCGCGATCGCCCGCTGGATCAGGCGCTTCAAGGGGCGCGCGCCGAACTGCGCGTCGTAGCCGCGCCCGGCGAGCAGCACCCTCGCGGCCGGCGTCACGGCGAGCACGATGCCGCGCCCCGCGGTGCGCTCGATGAGGCGCGCCAGCTGGATCTCGACGATCGCGCCGAGGTCGTCCGGCGAGAGCTGCCCGAAGCGCACGATCTCGTCGATGCGGTTGACGAACTCGGGCTTGAAGTACTCGACCGGCTCGACCGGCAGGTTGCTGGTCATGATCAGGACCGCGTTGGTGAAGTCGACGGTGCGGCCCTGCCCGTCGGTCAGACGGCCGTCGTCGAGCACCTGCAGCAGCACGTTGAACACCTCGGGGTGCGCCTTCTCGATCTCGTCCAGCAGCACCACGCAGTACGGCCGCCGGCGCACCGCCTCGGTGAGCTGGCCGCCCTCGTCGTAGCCGACGTAGCCCGGTGGCGCGCCGATGAGCCGGCTCACCGCGTGCTTCTCCATGTACTCGGCCATGTCGATGCGCACCATCGCGCGCTCGTCGTCGAACAGGAACTCGGCGAGCGCCCGCGCGAGCTCGGTCTTGCCGACGCCGGTGGGTCCGAGGAACATGAACGAGCCGATCGGCCGGTTCGGGTCCGACAGGCCGGCGCGGCTGCGGCGGATCGCGTTGGCCACCGCCGTCACCGCCTCGTCCTGCCCGATGACGCGCTGGTGCAGCAGCTCCTCGAGGTGCACCAGCTTGTGCATCTCGCCCTCCATCAGGCGGCTCACCGGCACGCCGGTCCACTTCGACACCACCTCGGCGATGTCCTCGGCGTCGACCTCCTCCTTCAGCATCCGCACGCTGGACTGCAGCGCGTCGAGGTGCTCGGTCGCGACCGCGATCCGCCGCTCGACCTCGGGGATGCGCCCGTACCGGATCTCGGCCGCCTTCTCGAGGTCGGACTCGCGCTCCACCTGCGCGCGCAGGGACTCGAGCTCCTCCTTGAGCGAGCGGATCGCACCGATCGCCTGCCGCTCGGACTCCCAGTGCTCCTTCATGCGCGCGGAGCGCCCGCGCAGCTCGCCGAGCTCGTCGTTCAGCGCCTCGAGGCGCTGCGCCGACGCGGCGTCGCTCTCCTTCTCGAGCGCGACGCGCTCGATCTCGAGCTGCAGGATGCGCCGCTCAACGACGTCGATCTCGGTGGGCATCGAGTCGATCTCGATGCGCAGGCGGCTCGCCGCCTCGTCGACGAGGTCGATCGCCTTGTCCGGGAGGAACCGGCTGGTCAGGTAGCGGTTCGACAGCACCGCCGCGCTCACGAGCGCGCTGTCCTGTATGCGCACCCCGTGGTGCACCTCGTAGCGCTCCGCGAGCCCGCGGAGGATGGCGATCGTGTCCTCGACGCTCGGCTCGCCGACGTACACCTGCTGGAAGCGGCGCTCGAGCGCCGGGTCCTTCTCGACGTGCGTGCGGTACTCGTCCAGCGTCGTGGCGCCGATCATGCGCAGCTCGCCGCGGGCGAGCAGCGGCTTGATCATGTTGCCGGCGTCCATCGCACCCTCGGCGCCGCCGGCTCCGACCAGCGTGTGCACCTCGTCGACGAAGGTGACCACCTCGCCCTGCGAGTCGAGGATCTCCTTCAGCACCGCCTTCAGGCGCTCCTCGAACTCGCCGCGGTACTTCGCACCGGCGAGCATCGCGCCGAGGTCGAGCGAGATGAGCCGCTTGTTGCGCAGCCCCTCGGGGACGTCGCCGGCCGCGATGCGCCGCGCGAGCCCCTCCACGATCGCCGTCTTGCCCACGCCCGGCTCGCCGATGAGCACGGGGTTGTTCTTCGTGCGCCGCGACAGCACCTGGATGACGCGCCGGATCTCGTCGTCGCGGCCGATCACCGGGTCGATCCTCCCCTCGCGTGCGCGCGCAGTGAGGTCCTGCCCGTACTTCTCGAGCGCCTGGAACTGGTCCTCGGGGTTCTGGCTCGTCACGCGGTGCGAACCCCGCACGTCGCGCAGGCCCTTGAGCATCTCGTCGCGCGCGACGCCCGTCGCATCGGCCATCGCGAGCAGGAGGTGCTCGACCGAGACGTACTCGTCGCGGAGCTCTGCGCGGATCGCGTCCGCGTCGGCGAACGTCCTCGCCGCGTCGCGGCTGAACCTCGGCTCCGAGCCGCCCTGCGCGCGGGGCAGCCGCCCCACCTCTGCGTCCACGCGGTCGCGGACGCCGGCCGCCGCGACTCCCAGCTTCGCAAGCAGGGCCGGCACCGCCGTGTCCGGCTGGCGCAGCAGCGCCGCCATGAGGTGCGCGGGCGTCACCTCGGGGTTGCCGTGCTCGACGGCCGACTGCAGCGCCGCACCCACGGCCTCGCCCACCTTGATCGTCCACTTCTTCGGATCCAGCGTCACCGTTCCTCCTCCCGCCTCGTTCCGAGCCTCCTGCCGATCAGCGTGGCGGCGTGTCCGAAGGGCACGATCTCCCTTCGGTTGCGCGCACGCTCCTCCTGCAGGGCCGCCGCGAGTTGGTCGACCATCTCCCGCAGCCGCGCCACCTCGGCCTCGAGTTCGAGCACGTGGCGGATGCCGTCGATGCTGACGCCGGCCCCCGCCAGCTCGGCGATCCGCTGCAGCCTGCGGATGTCGGCGTCGCTGTAGCGACGGTTGCCGCCCGAGGTGCGCGCAGGGCGCAGCAGGCCCCTGCGCTCGTAGATGCGCAGCGTCTGCGGGTGCACGCCCGCGAGCTCGGCCGCGACCGAGATGACGTACACCGCGTGCGTGTCGCGCCCGTTCACCCGCGGTCCTCCACCTCGGCGAGCCGCTCCAGCGCCTCGCGCTGCGCGTCGGACAGCGTCGCCGGCACCGCGATCTCCACCGTGACGATGAGGTCGCCGGCACCGCCCTTCGCCGCGATGCCGCGTCCCTTCACCCGGTGGCGCGACCCGGACTGCGTGCCGGGACGCAGTCGCAGCATCACTGGGTCGCCCTGCAACGTCGGCACCGGGATGTCGGCGCCCAGCGCTGCCGACGTGTACCGCACCGGCACGGAGACGAGCAGGTTGGCACCGTCACGGCCGAACACCGGGTGCGGCACCACGCGGCACTCGACCAACAGGTCGCCCGCCGGTCCGCCGTTGCGTCCGGGCGTTCCGCGTCCCTTCAACCTGATGCGCTGCCCGTCCAGCACGCCGGCGGGGATGCGCACCTTCACCTCGCGCGGCCGGCGCTCGGTGCCGCTGCCGCGGCACGTCGAGCACGGGTACTCGATCACCGCGCCCCGCCCGCCGCAGCGCGGGCACGGGCTGGAGAACGCGAACGGCCCCTGGTTCTCCTCGACGACGCCGCGCCCGTAGCACTGGGGGCACTGATGGGGCGTCGTCCCGGGCCGCGCACCGGAGCCCGAGCAGCCCGAGCACGTCGAGTCGGCCGTGAGGTGCAGCGACGTCTCGACGCCCGTCACGGCCTCCTCGAACTGCAGCGTCAGCGCCGCCTCGATGTCCCCGCCCCGCCGCGGACCCGCGCCGCTGCGCCGCTGCGCGCCGCCGAACATCTGGCTGAAGAGGTCGCCCAGCCCGCCGGCGTCGGCGCCGTCGAAGTTGAACGACCCGCCGCGTGGCCCGCCGCTGCTGCGCACCTCGTCGTACTCCTTGCGGCGCGCCTCGTCGCCGAGCACGTCGTACGCCGCCGACACCTCCTTGAAGCGCTCCTCGGCCGCGGCGTTGTTCGGGTTCGCGTCCGGGTGGTACTGGCGCGCGAGCTTGCGGTACGCGCGCACGATGTCCTTCTGCGGGGCGTCCTTCGCCACGCCGAGCACCGCGTAGTAGTCCTTGCTGAACCACTCGCGCTGCACGGATCAGCCCTCCACCCGCACCATCGCCGCGCGGAGGACGCGACCCTTCCAGCGCCAGCCCGTGCGCAGCACCTCCGCCACGACGGGACCACCGTCGCTGCCGCCGTCGCCCGGCTCGTGCACGACCGCCTCGGCAACCGCCGGGTCGTACGGCTGCCCCGCGACCTCCAACCGCTCGAGGCCCTGCTTCTGCAGCGCGTCGAGCAGGGGGGTCCACACGGCGTCGACACCGGTCACGCCGTGCGCCAGCGCGGCCTCGCACGCGTCGAGCACCGGCAGCAGCTGCTCGACGATGCGGCCCGCCGCACGGTCGGCCTCGTCGGCCGCCTGCCCGGCGGCGCGCTTGCGGTAGTTCTCGAAGTCGGCCTGCAGCCGGACGGCGGCGTCGCGCCACTGGTCCCGCTCGGCGCGCAGCACCTCGACGTCCTCGTCGGACGACGCGACGCCCGGCTCTCCCGTGGCGCCGGTCGCCCCGCGCTCTCCGCCGTCCGTCGTGGACGCCGCGTCGACCGACGCGTCGTTCCGTCCCGGCTCCGTGGTGTCGTCGCTCATCGGCGTCGCGTCACTTCTCGTCGACGATCTCGGCGTCCACGATGTCGTCGTCGCCGGAGCCGCCCTGGCCCGACGCGGACGTGCCCGCCGCGTTCGCGTCGCGCTGCGCCGTCTCGTAGAGCTTCGCGCTGAACGCCTGGCTCGCCGACACGAGACGGTCCGTCGCCGCCTTGATCGACGCATGGTCCTCGCCGCCGAGCACCTGCTTCAGCTCCTGCAGCGGGCCCTCGATCGCGGCGCGCTCGTCGGCCGACACCTTGTCGCCCTGCTCGCGCAGCACCTTCTCGGTCTGGTACACGAGCGTGTCGGCCGTGTTGCGGATCTCCGCCTCCTCGCGGCGGCGGCGATCCTCCTCGGCGTGCGCCTCGGCGTCCTTCACCATCTTCTCGATGTCGTCCTTGTTCAGCGACGACTGGCCGGTGATGGTCATCGACTGCTCCTTCTGCGTGGCGCGGTCCTTCGCCGACACGTGGACGATGCCGTTGGCGTCGATGTCGAAGGTGACCTCGATCTGCGGCACGCCGCGCGGGGCGGGCGGCAGGTCGACCAGCTGGAACTTGCCGAGCGTCTTGTTGTACGACGCCATCTCGCGCTCGCCCTGCAGCACGTGGATCTCGACCGACGGCTGCATGTCCTCCGCGGTGGTGAAGACCTCGGTGCGTCGGGTGGGGATCGTGGTGTTGCGCTCGATGAGCCGCGTCATGACGCCGCCCTTCGTCTCGATGCCGAGCGACAGCGGCGTCACGTCCAGCAGCAGCACGTCCTTCACGTCGCCGCGCAGCACGCCGGCCTGCACCGCCGCACCGACGGCGACCACCTCGTCGGGGTTCACCGTGCGGTTCGGCTCCCTGCCGGTCAACGACTGCACCAGGTCCTGCACCGCCGGCATGCGGGTCGATCCGCCGACGAGGATGACGTGGTTGATCTGGCCCTTCGACAGGCCCGCGTCGACGATGGCCTGCTCGAACGGCTTGCGGCAGCGCTCGATCAGGTCGGCGGTCATCTCCTGGAACTTCGCGCGGGTCAGCGTCTCGTCGAGGTGCAGCGGCCCGCTGGCAGTGGCGGTGATGAACGGCAGGTTGATCTGCGTCTGCTGCGTCTGCGACAGCTCGATCTTCGCCTTCTCGGCGGCCTCCTTCAGGCGCTGCGTGGCCATGCGGTCCGCCGACAGGTCGACGCCGTGTGCGGCCTTGAACTGCTGCACCATCCAGTCGATGATGCGCTGGTCCCAGTCGTCGCCGCCGAGGTGCGTGTCGCCGTGCGTGCTCTTCACCTCGAACACGCCGTCGCCGATCTCGAGCACGCTGACGTCGAACGTGCCGCCGCCGAGGTCGAACACGAGGACCGTCTCGTCCTCGCTGCCCTTGTCGAGGCCGTAGGCGAGCGCCGCCGCAGTCGGCTCGTTGATGATGCGCAGCACCTCCAGCCCTGCGATCTGCCCGGCTTCCTTGGTCGCGGTGCGCTGCGCGTCGTCGAAGTAGGCCGGCACCGTGATGACGGCCTGCGTCACCGTGTCGCCGAGGTACGCCTCGGCGTCGCGCTTCAGCTTCATGAGCGTGCGCGCACTGATCTCCTGGGGCGTGTAGCGCTTCCCGTCGATCTCGTCCGACCGCCAGTTCTCGCCCATGTGCCGCTTGATGCTGCGGAAGGTGCGGTCGGGGTTGGTGATCGCCTGACGCTTCGCCACCTCCCCCACGAGGACCTCGCCGGCCTTCGAGAACGCGACGACCGACGGCGTGGTGCGCGAGCCCTCCGAGTTCGGGATGACGACGGGTTCGCCCGCCTCCAGGACCGCGACGACCGAGTTCGTGGTGCCGAGGTCGATGCCAACTGCCTTTGCCATGGAAGTCCTCCTGCCCGTCGGGCCGGTCGGGGTGTGTCGGAGCGACAGGGTAGGGAGGGAGGTGCGGGCTTGCCAACCTGTGCGGCAGAAAAGTTGAGCGTGTAGCACTCAAGTCCTTGGGGCCGGCCTCGGGGGCTTGCCCTGCAACGGCTTCTCCTCAGGGCGCCTGACACCGGCAACTAGCGTGTCCGCGATGGCTACCCGACGACTCCGCCCCTCCCAGATGTCCGTCCTGCTGGGGGTGGGCATCGGCCTCTTCACCGCGGTGTCGGGGATCGTGCCACGTGTGACCGGTTGGAAGGAGGAGTCGACGATCCACCGCGAGGTGTTCGGCGGCATCCCCGGCGCCCTGCAGATCGCGTTCTACACGGTCATCCCGATGATGTTGATCTGGGGCTCGATCCGCTTCGCCGACCGCGTCAAGAACTGGGAGCGCGGGGCGCCGGACAAGCGGGCCACGACCCCGAAGACGGTCGCGCGCCGCCTCGCGGACTTCCGCGCCGGCGTGTACATGAAGACCCTCCTGCGCGACAGCGGCGCCGGGTTGATGCACTCGATGATCTACTTCGGCTTCCTCGTGCTGCTCGGCGTGACGACGGTGCTCGAGGTGGACCACCAGCTGCCGCCCGGCCTCAAGTTCCTGCACGGCGACGTCTACAAGGCCTACGCCGCCGTCGGCGACGTGGCCGGCATCGTCTTCACCGGCGGCGTCATCTGGGCCATCGTCCGTCGATACGTGCAGCGCCCCTACCGCATCCGCATCAAGACCCGCCCCGAGCACGCGCTGATCCTCGGGGTCCTGCTGGCCATCGGCGTCACCGGCTTCGGTGCCGAGATGTTCCGCATCGCGCAGGGCACCGCGGCAGGCCTCGACCTGTCGCACGAGAAGTGGAGCGTCGTCGGCTACCCGCTCTCGACGCTCGTCGACGGCTGGTCGGCCGACGGCCTCTCGACCTGGCACCAGGGCTGGTGGGTCGCGCACGTGCTGACGTTCATCGCCTTCCTCGCGATCCTGCCCGTGACCATGCTGCGCCACGTGTTCACCTCGCCGCTGAACATGTACCTCCGCGACCGCGACCGTCCGAAGGGCGCGATGCGCGCGATGCCGAACCTCACCGAGACGTCGCTCGAGACCTTCGGCGCGAAGGCCGTCGAGGACTTCACGTGGAAGCAGCTGCTCGACCTCGACGCCTGCACGATGTGCGGGCGCTGCACGAGCGTCTGCCCCGCGCACGCCACCGGCAAGCCGCTGGATCCCCGCGAGATCGTGCTGAAGAGCGGCGAGGTGATGGCCGCCACGGCGGCGCACGCGCCGGGCGGCCGCGTGTCGCCGCCCCTGTCGGCGGACAAGGAGATCACCGTCTCCGCCAACTCGCTCTTCGAGCGCATCACGGCCGAGGAGATCTGGTCGTGCACGTCGTGCAAGGCCTGCGACGAGATCTGCCCCGTCAACATCGAGATCCTCGACAAGATCCTCGACATGCGCCGATACCTGGCGCTCATGGAGAGCGACTTCCCCTCCGAGCTCGGCAACGCGTACCGCGCGATGGAGAACCAGGGCAACCCGTGGGGCATGAACCAGGGCGACCGCGCCGAGTGGGCGAAGGACCTGGACGTCGACGTGGTCGAGCCCGGCTCGCCCCTGCACCACGAATACCTCTACTGGGTGGGGTGCGCCGGCAGCTTCGACGACAAGAACAAGAAGGTCACGCAGGCGATGGCCAAGCTGCTGTCGCGCGCGGGGATCGACGTCGCGATCCTCGGCCCGAGCGAGATGTGCACGGGCGACAGCGCCCGGCGAAGCGGCAACGAGTACCTGTTCCAGATGCTCGCGATGCCGAACATCGAGGCGCTCAACGTCATGGGGGTGCGCAAGATCATCACGCAGTGCCCGCACTGCTTCAACACGCTGGCCAACGAGTACCCGCAGCTCGGCGGCCACTACGAGGTCGTCCACCACTCGCAGCTGCTCGAGGAACTCATCGCCTCGGGACGCCTCGACGTGTCGGACGCCTCGCTTGACGAGCGCGTGACGTACCACGACTCGTGCTACCTCGGCCGCCACAACGACGTGTACCTCGCGCCGCGCAACGTCATCTCGGCGATCAAGGGCGCCGAGCTGGTGGAGATGCCGCGCAACGGCACGAAGGGCATGTGCTGCGGCGCCGGCGGCGCGCGCATGTGGATGGAGGAGAACATCGGGACGAAGGTGAACGACGAGCGCGCCGCGGAGGCGATCTCTACGGGCGCGTCACGCGTCGCGACTGCGTGCCCCTTCTGCTACATCATGCTCGACGACGGCGTGAAGGGTGCCGGCAAGGAGGAGCACGAGGTTCGGGTCGCCGACATCTCGATCCACCTGCTGGAGGCCATCGAGCGCGGCGAGGCCGCGCGGCGCACGTCGCCGCTCAGCGGTCGCTGAAGTTCTCGAAGTACCGGCTCGGGGTCGGACCCCGCTGTCCCTGGTACTTCGAGCCGGACGCGCCGCGCCCATACGGACGCTCGGCGGGCGTCGTCATCGCCATGAAGCTGACCTGGCCGATCTTCATGCCGGGGTACAGCGTGATGGGCAGGTTGGCGACGTTCGACAGCTCGAGCGTGATGTGCCCGTCGAAGCCGGCGTCGATGAAGCCGGCGGTCGAGTGGATCAGCAGGCCCAGACGGCCGAGGCTGCTCTTGCCCTCCACCCGGGCCACCAGGTCGTCGGCCACCGCGACGCGCTCGAGGGTCGAGCCCAGCACGAACTCCCCCGGGTGCAGCATGAAGACGCCGTCTCCGTCGACCTCCACGAGCTCGGTGAGGTCGCTGAGGTCGCGCTTCACGTCGATGACCGCCGCGGTGTGGTTGCGGAACACGCGGAACAGGTTGGAGATCTTCACGTCGATGGACGACGGCTGGAGGCACCGCCCGTCGTACGGCTCGACGACGATGCGGCCCGCCGCCATCGCCTCCTTGATGCTGCGGTCCGACAGGATCACGGTGCCCGACGCTAGCGACCACCACTAGGGTGCCGCAGATGCGCACGACACGGCTCGCTCCCCTCGCGTCGCGTGCGCGCGCCGCAGTGCGCGCTGTACCGCCCGCCGCCGTCGCGTTCGCCGCCGTCGCGGCGATCTCCGGCTACCGCGGCTCAGCCGCCAGCGGGTGGACGATGTACCTCGACGAGGTGTTCCTTGATCAGGCACTGTTTCCCGATCCCCAGCGGGGAGGACTCCGCGACACCCTCGACCCGTTCGCGCTGTTCCGGTCGTTCTCCGGCTACCTGCACGTCGTGGCGCGCTCCGCGGCAGTAGTCCTGTCGTCACTGCCGCTCGCCTGGTGGCCGGTGCTCGTGTTCGCGGCGACCACCCTCGCGTGGTCCGCGTGCGGCGCGACGATCTCCTGGGCGGTGCGCGGCGCCACGGGATCGCGGAGCGCAGGCACCCTCGCCGCGGTGGCGTTCGCGCTCTCGCCGTTCGCCAACATCATCCTGCTCGGTCAATTGAACGCCCTGCAGTGGCCGATGCTCGCGGCCGCGACGGCGGTCGTCGCCAGCGGAACGAGGCCTGCGACCCGCCGCGGATGGCTCGCGCTCGGTGCGTTCCTCGCGGTGCTGTCGTTGAACGCCGCACTCGCCTTCCTGGTCGTCGCGTTGCTCGCGGTCCGCTGCATGCGCGCCCCGCGGCGCGACCTCGGGTTGCTGCTCGCCGCCGGCGTGCCCTTCGTGCTCCAGATTGACGCGTACCTCAGCCAAGCGGCTCGCACTGCAGCGGTTGAACCGCTGACCGAACAACTTGGCGATCTCTCGTACGCACTGCAGACTGTGGTGCCATCGGATCTCCGGACGGTATATGGATACCCCCCCTCACCATGGCAGGCCATCCTCGCCGTCGGGTGGTGGGGAGTGGTGCTGGTGGCGGGCTGGCTGCTGCTGCGCCGCGCCAGCCGCGGTGCGCGCATCCGCGTCGCATGGCTGCTGGGCGCCGGCGCGGCGTTCCTGGTCGTGAGCATCGGGCTCAATGGCAACCTGAACCACCAGTACCTCGCCGTGCCGACGACCTGCCTCGTGGTGACCGGCGCCGACGCGATCGCGTCAGCGCGTCGACGACTTCCCTCCGTCGTGCTCGTGCTGGCGTTCCTGTTCTCGTCCACGGCGCTGTGGCCGCGGACGTTGCACGACACGTTCTTCGAGCAGCCCGCCATCCACGATTGGCGCGCGGAACTGCGTGGCGCGGCGCTGCAGTGCGAGCGTCCCGACGACGTCGTCACCGTGTTCCACACGACGAGGCCGCTCCGCGTGCCCTGCTCCCGGCTCTAGCGCGGTCGGTCATTCCGCTCCATCGCCGGTGGGCGAATGGCGCGCTTGGTCGGTACCCTTCGGAACGCCATCGCGGGTGTAGTTCAGTGGCAGAACATCAGCTTCCCAAGCTGAGAATGCGGGTTCGATTCCCGTCACCCGCTCCACTCTCCCCGTCTGTTGCAGCGGTCACCCCGCCGACAGCTCGACCCTGAAGCCCTCCCCGTCGCGGGACACGACCGTCACGCGGACGCCATCCACCTCGACCGACTCGCCCACCGCGCGCGGGGCCTCGAAGAACGTCGTGTATCCGACGGTCGGATCCACCGGGTCCGCAGGGAACACGCGCACGGGACCGAGGCCTGACTCGACCGACGAGTCGACCGTGTAGACCAGCACGCCTTCCTTGCGGATGCCGGCGTCCAGTCCCATCGCAGTGCGGGCCTCCGCGACCACCACGCGCGTCGGTCCGAGCGCGACCACCACCGCCTTCGGCCCACCTGGCGCGCCGAGCGGCGAGAGGACGGCCGACACCGCCGACGCCGGCGGTGTCGCCAGGCAGGTCACCTGCTCGTCGTCGATCCACCCCAGCACCCAGCGCTCCCACGCCAACAATCCCGGCGCGTTCGAGTCGAGACTGGAGTAGCCCATGTACGAGAACTCTCCGGTGTACGGGAACGCCTCCGGTCCCTCGAAGGCATAGAGATCGGGCAGGCCGAGGGTGTGCGTGACCTCGTGATTCAGCCAGATCGCGCCCCAGTGGTTGAGGTCGTGCGCCGACGTCGCGCCGTTCATCAGCACGGTGCCGTCGACGGCGATGCCCTCGTCGGCCGAGATCGGCGTGAACGCCGGTCCCGCTTCGCCGAGCCCCTCGGCGTCGGGATTGGCGAGCACGATCAGGGACTCGGTCGACGAGAAGTCGACGTCGGCATCGGCCAGCGCGACCGCCTCGGCGACGTAGTCGCGGTGGCGTTCGAACGACGAAGTCAACGGTGCGTAGGCGGTGCTCGGCTGGCTCATCCGGTACCACGTCATCACCGGCTCGAGCCGGTAGTCCAGGTGGCCGTACGACACCTCGGCGAAGATGTCATCCGACGGCGCAAGCTTCGCGAACGCGTCCTCGGGACTCATCGTCGCGGGGGCGTCGGGGAAGTCGACCATGATCACCGTGGCGACCACCTCTCCCGTCGCGCGCAGGCGCTCCGCCGCACGCGGCCAGCCTCCGATCGCGACGTCGCCCCTGCCATCCGCGATCGGCAGCGTGCACGGCTCTGCTGAACCGTCCAGGGGTGAACGACCGGCCTCCGTGCCGCCACGCGCCGCTCCCCCGCGATCCGCACCTCCACACCCCGTCAGGAGCGACGCGACTGCAAGCGCCGGGAACACGACGACGGCGCCTCGGCGAGCCGCGCGCACGCCGAGAGGGCTCACCCGCCGACCAGCGACACGAGCGCCCACACGGCGGCGACGCCGCCCACCGCGGCCATCGCCACGGTGCGCACGACAGGGGCGCGCTCCTCGCCGCGCGGGCGCACGAGTGCGAGGACGTTGCCGGCGAGCATCGCCCCGCCGAACGCCAGCACCAGCCACACGATGAGGTCCTCGCCGAGGAACACGTCAGTTGCTCGCGATCCGCTGCAGCACGGGGTCGGTGGCGATGTTCTCGAACCGCGTGAGCGTCGAGATCCACGCGAGGTGCACGGTGCCGGTCGGGCCGGCACGGTGCTTGGCGAGGATCAACTCGGCCTTTCCACGGTTGTTCGGGTCGGGATCGTGCACCTCGGGCCGGAAGAGGAACATCACCACGTCGGCGTCCTGCTCGAGCGCGCCGGACTCCCGCAGGTCGGACAGCATCGGGCGCTTGTCGGGCCGCGACTCGAGCTGGCGGCTCAGCTGGCTGAGCGCCATCACCGGCACGTTGAACTCGCGGGCCAGCAGCTTCAACTTGCGGCTGATCTCGCTCACCTCGAGCTGGCGGTTCTCGGGGCGCGCATCGCCGCCCATGAGCTGTAGGTAGTCGACGGCGATGAGCGCCAGGGGGCCCTCGCGGCTCACGACCCGGCGCGCCTTCGCGCGGATCTGGGCGACGGTGGTCCCGGGACTGTCGTCCACGATCAGCGGGATGTCGAGCCGGCCGATGGCGTTGCCGATCTTCGACCACACCGCGTCGTTCAGGTCGCCACGGCGCAGCACCTCCGACTCCACGTTCGCCTCGCTCGAGAGGATGCGGTAGGCCAGCTCAGGCTTGCCCATCTCGAGCGAGAAGAACAGCACGGGACGGTTGGCCGCGCGCGCGGCGTGCACCGCCACCGCCATCGCGAACGCGCTCTTGCCCATCGCGGGACGGGCGCCCACGATGTTCAGCGTGCCGGGCTGCAGGCCGAGCAGCATCGAATCGAGTCCCGTGAAGCCCGTCGGGACGCCGGTGATGCCCGAGTGCTGTCCGCGCTCCACGATCATCTCGAAGACGCGGTTGACCAGGTGGTCGACGCGCTCGGCGGACTCGCCCAGCGACTGGCCCGTGATGTCGAAGATCTTGCTCTCCGCCTCGTCGACCGCCCGCTCGACGTCGTCCGGATCGGAGTAGCCGACCTCCGCAATCTCGGTGCCGACGTTGATCAAGCGGCGCAGCGTCGCGGTCCTCTTCACGATCTCCGCGTACCGCTCGGCGTGACTGACCACCGGCGTGACGTTCTGCAGGGAGACGAGCGCCTCCAGGCCGCCGACCTCCTGCAGGAGGTTGTCCCCGCGCAGCTCCTCGGCCACGGTCACGGCGTCGACCGGGTTGCCGCCCACGTTGAGCGCCTGCATGGCCTCGAAGATGTGCTTGTGCGCGGGCTTGTAGAAGTGGTCTCCGCGAAGACCCTGCTCGAGGGCCGTCAGCACCGCCTCGCGCGACAGCAGCATGGCGCCGAGCAGCGACGCCTCGGCGTCGAGGTTGTGCGGGGGAACGCGCTGCGCGCTCCGTCGGTCGTCGGTGGAAGCCATGGCTCGATCACGATGCCCGACGCGACCTGTTGATCGCTAGTGGACGGCCGTGTGGATGTCCTGTGGGCGGGTGTGGACGGCTACCTGGCCGAGACGGCGATCGTCAACGACCCCGTGACCCCGTGGCCAAGATCGAACGGCACCGCGTGGTCGCCCACCGTGCGGATCGGCTCGCCGACGTGGATCGCCTTCCGGTCCAGGGTGAGGCCGAGCTGCTTCGCAGCGGCGTCGGCGATGTCGTTGGCCGTGATCGAGCCGAAGAGCCGGCCTTCGTTGCCCGCGCGCGCCGAAATGGCGATCGCCGCGGACGTCAGTCGACCCGCGACGTCGAGCGCGGACTGGCGGTCCTTCGCCTCGCGCGCCGAGCGGGCGCGCACCATCGACTCGGCCTGGGCGACCGTGCCCTTCGACGCCGCCACCGCCAGCCCCTTGCGGAACAGGAGGTTGCGCGCGTGTCCGGCGCTCACCGAGACGATGTCCCCCCGGCGGCCGACGCCCTCCACATCCGAACGCAACAGCACCTTCATCGCCTACTCCTTGTCTTCCGTCGCGACGGCGTCGACTGCCGCCTCGACCTGCTCGACCTGCTCGTCGACGACCGTCGACTCGGTGGCCTCCGCGGCCTCGTCCCTGCGCGGGCCGCGCGAACGGCCGCCCTCGTCGTCGCCACGGCGTGGCGCGCGCACGGAGGCGACGCGCTTCGTGTACGGCAGCAGCGCCATCTCGCGCGCGTTCTTCACTGCCGTCGCGACGTCGCGCTGCTGCTGGACGTCGTTGCCGTTCATGCGGCGGGCCTTCAGCTTCGACCGGTCGGACATGAAGCGCTGCAGGAGCGAGACGTCCTTGTAGTCGATGTAGTCGACCTTCTCGGCCTTGAGCGTGTTCGGCCGCTTCTTGTACTTGCGCATCGCCGCCTTTGCGGCGCGCTCGCGGTTCTTCTTGCTGGTCATGTCGCTGCTCCTTGGATCTCGCTGGTCAGAACGGCTCTTCGCCGGAATCGAACGGGTTGGGCTCGTCCATGCCCCTGCCGCCGCCACGGGGCGCCCCGCCCGACGGACCGTCGGTGCGGGGGTTGCGCTCGACCTGGGCGGTCGCCCAGCGCAGGCTGGGTCCGAGCTCGTCGGCCACGACCTCGACGGTGGTGCGCTTGTCGCCGTCGCGGGTGGTGTACTCGCGCCAGCTGAGCCGCCCCGTGACGATCACGCGCGAACCCTTGGTGAAGCTCGCCGACGCGTTCTCGGCGAGCTGGCCCCATGCCGTGACGTTGAAGTACGACGTGTCGTCCTTCCACTCGCCGTTGACCTGGTAGCGCCGGTTGACGGCGAGTCCGAATGCGGCGACCGCCCGACCGGACTGGGTGAACTTGAGTTCGGGCTCGCGGGTCAGGTTGCCGACCAGCGTGACGGTGTTGTCAGCCATCGTGGTGCTCCTCGTGTGTCGTGGTGAACTGCGTCAGGCCGTCGCCACCATGCCCCGTCGCGCAGCCTCGCCGTCGGGGAGACGGATGAGCTTGTGACGGAGGATGTCGTCCGAGAGCCGCATGGTGCGCTCGACCTCGTCGAGCGCGCCGCCCGGCGCAAGGACGTTGAACACGGCGTAGTAGCCGTCCATGGACTTCTTGATCGGATAGGCGAGCCGACGACGGCCCCACCAGTCCGGGTTTCCATGGACGGAGCCGCCCGCAGCCGTGATCGACTTGGTGATCGTCCCGACCCAACTGTGTGCGGCCGACTCTTCGAGCGACCCGCCCACGATGACCATCAGTTCATACGCACGCATCGGTGCACTGTCTCCCTTCGGTTCCGGCCAGGACGACCGGAGCCCCCACGGAGGGGGCAGGGTGGATATGGACTCGTGAGCGTACCGCCACGCCGTCAGGGTGCCACGGGGGTGTCGCGGCGCGGACGACGGATGCTCAGCCCGACTTCGAGGAGCGCGCCGCCACCGCCTGGCTGCTGGCCACGGGCACGGTCCGGACGAGGTGGTGCCACGAACACGACGGGCACGCCTCGACGACGTAGGCCGAGAATGCGCCCGGCGTCCGGCGAGCCGTCCGGACCAGCTGGTCCCACTCGGTCGTCGTCGCAATGCAGCGCCCGTGACTGGGCAACCGCGGTCCGAACGCGTAGGCCACGAGGACGAGGTCGGGCTTGAGGCACACGGGGCACGGCTCGGCGACGGGCTCGCCGACGCTCCGTGCCGCGCGCAGCAACTCGGGGTGCGCATCGCACACCTGGTCCTGGCGGAGCCGGCCGCGACGGAACTCGTCCAGCAGCGCGCGCCGCGCGAGCCGATGGTCGACCACGCCGCCGACGGCGCGTGCGTGCTGTTCGCCGAGGCCGAGCCTCGCGAGCCATCCACCCGTGCGCCGAGCCGTCACGCCGCGCACCATAGCGAGCGGTCGTGCACGGTCGGAAGCGCTGCGTCGCCGACCGGAACGGTCCGGGTCATCGCGCAGCCGTTCGCGCCGCCCACCACTCGTCGAGCCGGCGCCTGATCTCTGCCTCGCCCACGGCGCCCTCCTCGAGGCGGATCTCCATGAGGAACTCGATGGCAGCCCCGACGTCGTGGCCCGGCGGGATGCCGAGGTGCGCCATCACCTGGGTCCCGTCCATCTCGGGCCGCATCGCGGCGAGCTCCTCCTTCGCGGCGAGGTCGGCGATGCGGGCCTCGAGCTCGTCCATCCGCCTCGACAGCGCCTGTGCCTTCTTCTCGTTGCGCGTCGTGCAGTCGCAGCGGGTGAGCACGTTCAGTTCGTCGAGGAGGCTTCCCGCGTCGCGGACGTACCTGCGGACCGCGGCATCCGTCCAGCCCATCTGGTAGGTGTGGAAGCGCAGGTGCAATTCGACGAGGTCGGTGATGGCGTCGACGTCGGCCTGCGGGTAGCGCAGCGCCTTGAGCCTCGCCTTCGTCATCCGCGCACCCACCACCTCGTGGTGGTGGAACGTGACGCCACGGTCGGGCGCGAACGCCCGCGTCCTCGGCTTGCCCACGTCGTGCATGAGCGCGGCGAGCCGCGTGATCCGGAAGTCGAACGACGGGTGCGCAGCCCGCTGCACGTTCTCGACGACGGCGAAGGTGTGCGACAGGACGTCCTTGTGCCGGTGGATCGGATCCTGTTCGAGCCGCATCGCGGGCAGTTCGGGTAGGAAGTGGTCGGCCAGCCCCGTCTCGACGAGGAACCAGAGTCCCGCGCTCGGACGATCAGCGACGATCAGCTTGTCCAGCTCGGCTCGGATGCGCTCGGCCGACACGATCTCGAGCCGGGGCGCCAGCTCGCGCGCCGCGTCGACCAGCGAAGGGTCGGGCGTCACCCCGAGCACCGCGATGAATCGTGCGGCACGGAGCATGCGCAGGGGGTCGTCCGAGAAGCTCACCTGGGGGGACAACGGCGTGCGCAGCACCTTGCCCATGAGGTCGGCCATGCCGTCGTGCGGGTCGATGAGCTCGGGACTCTCCGCCGTCAGGTCGAGGGCCATCGCGTTGATGGTGAAGTCGCGCCGCGAGAGGTCCTCGCGGATGTCGGTCGAGAAGCGCACCTCCGGCTTGCGGGTCTCCGGCACATAGGCCTCGGCCCGGTGGGTCGTGATCTCGAACGTGCGGTCGCCCTTGCGGCACGCGATGGTTCCGAAGCGCTCGCCGGGCGTCCAGACGGCGTCGGCCCAGGCATCGACCACCTCGCGGATCGCCTCCGGTCGGGCGTCGGTCGTGAGGTCGAAATCGATGTCGGCACCCTCGCGGCCGCTCACGAGGTCGCGGACCGAGCCGCCGACGAGGTACACCCGCCATCCGCTCCCGGAGAACCGGTCGGCAAGGGGGCGCAACTCGTCCAGCACCGTCGCGAACCTCGCCGGAACCACGGCGACAGGCTAGGACGCGCCGTCGCCGCGGCAGCGCGACGCCGCGGCACCGCTACCGTCGTCGCATGCTCGAGCGCGGCACGCGCCACGTGATCGGCCTCGTCGCCGCGCTCGTCGTGGTTGGGGCGACGGCCGGCGCGACAGGAGGATCCCGCCCCGTGGCTGCGGCCGCCCCCGGCTTCCTCGTGACGGCGCAGACGTTCAACATCGGCACGACGAAGACGTGGCGCTTCGTCGTTGACGCCGACCGTGCCTCCCTCGGCTCGGACGCGCTCGTGCGGGTGGAGTTCCATCCACCCGTCGCGTCGCGGTCGGCGGTTGCATCGGTCGCCGCCGGCACCTTCGACGGGGACGTGATCGCCCGTGTGGACGAACCGCTGCTGAATGCGCAGATGGTGACCACCGGAGGGACCGTCGTGTCGGGCACGCTGCCGACCGCCGTACGGATCAGGGGCACGGGCATCTTCCCCGTGACCGTGTCGGTGGTGGACGCATCGGGAACCGACATCCACGAGACCACGCTCGTCAATGTCTACGGAGACGGTGCGCCTCCGCTCCGCGTCGCCGTCCCCGCCGCAGTGACGGCTCCGCCATCGGTGCAGGCCGACGGCCAACCGTCGCTGTCCGACGAAGCGGCTGCCTCGCTCGCCCGGTTGACCAACCTGCTCGAGGGAGGGGTGTCGCCGGTGTCCGTGCTCGTCCCTCCCCATCTGCTCGCCGCCTTCGCGCGGATCGACGCTCCTTCATCCACCCGCCTCGCGGGGGCCTTGTCGCGCCATGACGTGCTCATCGACACCTACGTGCCGTTCGACCCGTCGAGTGCGCAGCGCGCAGGTCTCGGCAACCGGTTCGGCGACCTCCTGTTCCGCGGGGAGACC
>JAGWXX010000028.1 GCA_018969685.1 Acidobacteriota bacterium
AGAAGGCCGCAGCCCCCAAGGAGTAGCCCGCCAGCCGCCTCAGCGGGCGGCGTCGCGGTGGAGCACGACGTCGGCGATCGCCGGCGCACCGGTCAGGCGCAGCGTACGGTCGATGCCGGACGTGAGGTGCGAGATCACCCACGACACGCCCTCCTCGCCCGCGGCGGCCAGTCCGTAGAGATACGGGCGGCCAATCAGCACCGCCCGGGCGCCGAGCCGCACCGCCTTCACCACGTCGCTTCCCCGCCGCACGCCGCCGTCGACGAGCACCTCGATCGACTCGCCGACCGAATCCATCACCTCCGGCAGCAGGTCGAGGGGCGCTGGCGCTCCCTCGAACTGCCGGCCACCGTGGTTCGACAGCACCACGGCGTCCACCCCGATCGACGCTGCGGTCCGCACGTCCGCCGCCGACTGCACGCCCTTGAGCATCACCGGCATGCCCGCCTCGCTCCGGACCCACTCGATGTCCCGCCACGAGAAGGACGGATCGAACTGGGTGGCGACGTAGGTGGACAGGGCCACCGCCGTCGATCCGTCGATGCCTACGTGGCCGGCCACCGACGAGAAGGTGATCGGCTCGCGGCGGACGAGGTTCCACGTCCATGCCGGATGGCGGATGCCGTCGACCAACGTGGACGGACCGATCTTCGGCGGAAGCGTGAACCCGCGTCGCACGTCGCGCTCTCGACGACCGAGCACGGCGGTGTCGACCGTCGGCATGATGCACGTGAACCCGGCCTCGCGGGCGCGCGCCATGAGCTCCTTGGCGAGGCCACGGTCGCGCCAGACGTAGAGCTGGAACCACTTGTCGCCATCCGACACGGCCGCCAGTTCCTCGATGCTGCGCGTGCCCAGCGTGGAGAGCGCGTAGGGCAGGCCCGCCTTCGCCGCCGCGCGTGCCACGGCGAGTTCGCCCTCCCAGTGGGCGATGCGGGTGAAGCCCGTCGGCGCGAGCGCCAGCGGGTACGGCATGCGGCGACCGAGCAGGGTGGTCGATGCATCCACCTTCGCCACGTCGACGAGGATGCGCGGCTCGATGCGGACCCGACCGTACGCCGCTGCGTTCTCGGCCATGGTGCGCTCGTCCTCCGCAGCGCCGTCGATGTAGTCGAACACGCCCGCCGGCAGTCGGCGCTGCGCGATCCGGCGGAGGTCGTCGATGTTCCCGCAGCGCGCGAGGCGGCGGCGCGAACCGCGCCACTCGGGGCGGGCGAACCGGACGAGCGAGCGGACCGACCTCAGCACGCGGCACCGAATCCCGTCTCGACGCCCATCTGCGTCAGTGCGTGGACCATGTCGATCATCACCCAATTCTCCTCGATCAAGCCGTCCACGACCGAATATACGTCGACGATCCGCAACGCGACATCGCGTCCGGAAGCAGGCACGCCGAGCCACTCACCACCCGTGTGCGAGCCGATCAAGGCAGGCCACGAACCCGAGACCACGATTGAACCGTCGGCCCCATGGACGATGCGCCGGTGGGCCGGATCCGCCGACCCGCCTCGTCGCGAACTGAACGAGCGACGGAACGGGTGCTGTTGGCCCTCGACGAACGCCATTCCACCGTCGAACGAGCCGATCGCGGCCGGACCGTGCCATTGGAATTCCCGGGAGAGCCGCGCGAGGTGCCTCGCCGAGCGGAGCACCTCGAGTTCCTCCCCCGGGTCGGCGACCTCGCCAAGCCACGCCTGCACCGCGGCGGCGGCGCTCGCGCCATCGCCGGCCCGGGGATCACGAGGCGCCGGCCATGGCCCAGTCGAACGTTCGGCAAGCCGCGCGTCCGCAGATCCGCACTGCACCGCCAGGTCCAGCAGGTCGAGCATCGCCACCGTGTCCACCACCTGGCCGTCGGACACCCGGTGCACATCGATCGATCGGAATTCGTGGCGGCGCCCGCTCGCAGGCAGTCCCAGCCAATCCCCCTTCATCGTGCCGCCCCACGTCCCGAGCACCGTCAGCACGTCGTGCCCCGAGGAGGCATCCCGGTACGTCGCCGTCAGCAGCGGCGTCCGGGTGAAGCCGCCAAAGGCTTCCCCGACCGAGGCGTAGAAGGCCGCGATGGCGTCGACTCCCTTCACGGTGCCGAGCGGCGCCGACCCCGTGAATGTCGCGTCGTGCGCGTACACCGACGCCACGGCAGTCGGCGCGTCCACGGCCGACGCGAGGCCGCCCAGACGGGCGACGAGATCCCGGTTCACGCGTCCCGGACGATGGCCGTCATCTCCAGCTCGACGACGAGTTCCGGCAGCATCAGCCGGGAGATCTCGACGAAGCTGCACGCAGGACGGATGTCGGCGAAGATCTCCCCGTGGGCCCGGCCCACGGCCTGCCAGTCGCCGATGTCGGTCAGGTAGGCGCGCGTCCGCACGACGTCGGCGGGGCCGCCCCCGAGCTCCGCAAGGGCGCGCAGCACCTCGTCGAGGATGTACTTGGTCTGTTCGTAGGCGTCGCCAGGGTGCATCGCCCGTCCGTCGGCCGAGGTCGCCGACGTGCCGCTCACCTCGACGACCTCGCCGAGCCGGACCGCCCTGCTGTACCCGATGACGGGCGCCCATGTCCGGCGCGCATCGACCCTCCGGTACTCCGTCACCGCCCTGCCTCCTTCATCTCGAGAGCCATCCGCCGTCCACCGGCAGCACCACGCCGTGCAGGTAGTCGGAGTGCGGGGAGCACAGGAACAGCAGCGGACCCACCATGTCGGCCGGCTCCCCCCACCGTCCCGCCGGGAGCCTGGCGACGATCTCCTGCGTCCGCACGGGGTTGTCCCGCCAGATGTGCCGGTTGGCGTTGGTCCTGATGTATCCCGGCGCGATCGCGTTCACGTTCACGCCGCGCGGCGCCAGTTCGTTCGCCATCGCCTTCGTCAACTGCGCAACACCGCCCTTGCTGGCGGCGTACGCGGCGACGTTCAGGCCGCCAGAGAACGACAGCATCGAGGCAACCGTGACGATCTTCCCCCGTCCCTGCTCGGCCATCCACCCGCCCACCGTCCGACAGGCGCGGAACACCGACGTCAGGTTGGTCGCGATGGTCGCGTCCCACGCGCCGTCCGAGTGCTCGAGCAGTGGACCGGGCACCGCGATCCCCTGTGCAGCGACCAGGACGTCGACCCGACCGTGTTCCCGGCGGATGCGGTCGAGCGCACCGTCGAGATCGTCCGGCACCGACGCGTCGCACCGGACGGCGGCGCCTCCGATCCGCGACGCGACCACCTCGGCGGACTCACTCCGACCAACCACCACCACGGACGCACCCGCTCCCGCGAGCCCTTCCGACATCGCCGCGCCCAACCCGCCACCGCCGCCGATGACGACGGCGACTCGTCCGTCCAGCCCCCAGACGTCCATGGCGCGAGCCTAACGAGCGCGCTGGAATCGTTGCCACTGCGTGGCACCCATCGGTAGCGTCCGGCGCGTGCGGATCGGAATCGACACCTACTCATTCCACCGCATGCTCGGCTTCCTGCGCGAAGGCGAGGACGCCTCGGACGAGCGGGTCGCCCTGGACGAACGGGGCGCGATCGCGCTGGCGGCGGGGTTCGGCGTCGACGTCGTCGCCGCCCAGACGTGCTTCCTGCCACCAGTTCCGCACGTCAACGTATCGGCCTGCGTCGAGGCGGCCGCGCCCGCCGAGCTCGTGCCGTCGTGGGGCGCGCCCAACGGGCTCGAGTTCGGCGCGAACATCTCCGCCGCGGTCGAGCTCGAGTGGTGGATCGATGCATCGGCTGCCGCGGGGTGCCGCCTGCTGCGCATCGTGCTCGGCGGTCCTGCCATGCGCGGCCTCGAACCCGACGCCGTGCGCACCGAACGCTCGTTGCCCGTCCTGCAGCGCGTGGCCGACCGCGCCGAGCGCAGGGGAGTCCGGCTCGCCATCGAGAACCACGGCGACACCGGCGCCGCACACGTCGCCGACATCCTCGCCCGCCTCTCCCACCCGTCGCTCGGGTCCTGCTTCGACACTGCGAATGCGCTGCGCACGGGCGACGATCCCGTCGACGCGGCGCGCATCCTCGAGCCGTGGGTGTTCATGCTGCACCTCAAGGATGTCGAGCCGCTCGACCGCCAGCAGAGCCACGTGAACGGCCCCTGCTCGGTTCCGTACGGCGACGGCGTCGTGCCGATCGAGCGCGTGCTCGACGTGCTCGCCGCGCCCATCGCACTGGGCGCCCCGGTCTGCGTCGAGCTCGGTCAGCTGCCGCGCGGTGCGGACGAACGCGCGATGGTGGGCGCCAGCCTCGCCTGGCTGCGCGGACGCGCGATCACCCCACGCTGACCGGCAGCGCGGGGACCGTGCGCTCGTAGAAGTTGATCCTGAACCCCTGGGGCTCGCGGACCCTCGGCGACGGCAGGTCCAGCAGCAACTGCGACGTCGCCGCCACCACCTCGGCTCGGGCCAGCTGGTATCCCATGCAGAAGTGGCTTCCGAGCCCGAACGCCATGTGGCCCGACACCCCGCCCTCGCGGATGCCGTACTTGCGCTCCACCCCCATCAGGAGGTCGGTGCGGTCGGGATCGAACTCCTCGGGGTGCGAAAACGCTTGGTCGTCGGTGTTCGCCGAGCCGAGGCAGATCATCACGTCCGTGTCCGCCGGGATCGTGCGGCCGTACCACTCGGTCTCGACGTTCGTCCGACGGTCCTCGTACACGATTGCGCCGTCGCGGCGGAGCGACTCAGAGAACGCCCGCTGGATCTGCTCCTCGCCCCCGCGGCACGCCTCGAGACGCGACGGATCCTCGAGCAGGGCCCACCAGAAGTTTCGTATCGCCATGTCCGTGGTCGGCCCACCCGCGGCGAGCAGGAAGGAGATGAACGAGCAGATCTCCTCCCTCGACAACGAGTCGCCCTCGACTTCCGCCCCGACGATCTTCGAAATGAGGTCGTCGCGGGGCGATGCGGCTCGATCCTCGAGGATCGGCTCGAGGTGCCCCGCCAGCCGGAAGTGGGCCTCGCGCGCCCTGGCCTGCGCCTCCGGAGTCCCGCCGAGCCCGGCGAGCATCGTGGTGCCGACCTCGAACAGCATGTCCAGCTTGTCCTCGTCGAAACCCAGCAGATTGGAGATCGTGCCCAGCGGCAGGCGGCTGGTCACGGTGTCGACGAGGTCGAACTCGCCACGGCCGTGGAGGGCGTCCCTGAGCCTTCCGACGGCGGCGGCGATGAGCGGCCGGTAGCTCTCGAGCGCCTTCCCCACGAATGCGGGCGCCACGATCGTGCGCTCGCGGATGTGACGCGGCCCGTCGAGCTCGGCAAGGGTGCGCCCGAACACGGGACGGAAGCGCTCCTGGTATGTCCGCGCCGAGTACACCGCCCCGTCGCCCAGCACCTTCATCACGTCGTCGTACCGCGTGAGCAGCCACATACCCGACGGTTCGTCCCAGAAGAGCGGCTGCTCCTCCCGCAGCCTCCTCCACACGGGGAACGGGTTGCGCATGAATTCCTCCGTACGGAGGTCCGCCGGCTCGACCTTCCTCATTGCTGCCCTCCTCGCCGCGGTCCCGCGGTCACTCGTCCTCGAGGTGCCACGCGAGCGGGTACTCGCGCAACCTGCCGTCCTCGTCCGCCATGCGCACGATGAACGGCTCCATCAGCACGTTCCAGCGCGCCCGTACGTCAGCGTGCCGTTCGCCCATCCGCGCCGCACAGGACGCGGCGTCAGGGACGCACTCGCAGTAGCAGATCACCTCGGTGCCGCGGCGGAACAGGGAGTAGTTCCGGTACCCGGCGTCGCGGATCGCCGACGCCATCTCCGGCCAGATCTCGCGGTGCAGACGGTCGTACTCGGCCTCGGTGCCCGCGGCGATCTCGAACGTGAAGCAGTAGCGCTCCATCGTCACCCCACCCGCTCGAGGCGGCCGGATCCGATGCTGCGGTACGCGGCGGACAGCACGTCGACGGTCCGCGCGCCGAGCTCGATCGGCGAGTGGTTCGGCACCGGCTTGCCCAGTGCGAGGTCGAGGAGGGTGTCAATCGGCCCCTGGCAGTGGTACGCACCGGCGTTCCGCGGCAGCGATACCTCCACGTCGGTGCCGTCCGTGCGCCACAGCCACAGACGGTCCCGCTCGAGGTCGGCGTGCAACTGGCCCTCCGAACCGAAGACGCGGATCTCGTACTGGTGCCGGTCGGACTGGCAGCCGCTGTGGAACGACGCACCACTGACCGATCCCGTCCCACCGCCCTCGAATCGGATGCTGTATGAGTCGTGCAGCTCGACGGGAGCCCCTGAGGGCTGCGAACCGAGCGCAAAGACCGACTCGGCCCTCAGTCCCGTCACGCCCAGCGCCCAGCCCAAGATGTGCGTCAGCTGCGCCTGTCCGTACCCACCGCCGGAGATCGCCGGGTCGGTCCAGGTCCGGGTGTCGACGACGACGTCGTCCGTCGGCCCTGCGGAGTAGAGCGAGCTGCCATCGAGCAGCTCCCGCGTCCCCGACGCCATGTGGATCATGACGTGCTCGATGCGGCCGACCCCCTTGTCGCCCCACAGCTTGCGCGCCTCGACGAACGTCGGCAGGTAGTTCCACCCGAAGGCCACCACCACGTGCTTCCCGAGCCGCGCAGCCGCGTCCGTGAGCGCCCAGGCCTGGGCGGGGTCGATCGTCACGGGCTTCTCCATCAGGACGTGCGCCCCCGACTCGAGTGCTGCGAGTCCCTGCTCGTAGTGGAACCCCACGGGGCTCGACACCACGCAGTAGTCGAGCCCCTGCGCGAGCACGTCGCGGTAGTCCTCGCTGTGCATCGCGAACCCGAACTTGGCGGCGATGCGCTCGAGCTCGTCGGCTCCCTTGCGGCACACCCCCACCAGTTCGACCTCGTCGGCGCGCTTCAGGAGGCTGGGAATGTGCGAGATCTGCGCCCAGACCCCCGCGCCGATGACGCCGACCCTGATCTTGCGCGCCATCAGCGAACCTCCTCCAGGAGCGAGCGCATCGTGTCGCGCAACCGCGCCGATTCGCCCGTGTTGTCGGTCTCGTTGCACCGCCACTTCTCCATCCAGACGAATTCGCTGGCGACCCAGCCGTCGTACCCGTTCGATGCGAGCTGCCGGAAGATGGCGCCGAGGTCGATGGCGTTGTCCGCGGTGCGGGCCTGCATGACGCCGGGGGCAGCGGGGCGGATCTGCACGTGGCGCGTGCGGGCCAGCACGGGCAGCATCCGCGCGGTGTCGATGCCCTGGTAGATGTAGTGCGACGGGTCGAAGGTGATCGACAGCCCCGGGCACCGCTCCAGCAGCGCCAGCGTCTCCTCCGGGGTCTCGATGCAGCTGCCGACGTGCGGCTCGACCGACACCGGGAGCCCGACCCGGTCGCCCATCTCGACGAGCACGGAGAGTCCCTCGGCAGCGCGCGTGATCGCCTCGTCACGCTGGACGCCCGGCTCCACCACGCCCGGCAACAGGGTGACGCCAGGGGAGCCCACCCCTCGCGCGAACTCGAGCGTGTCGGCGAAGATCGCGCGCAGCTCGTCCTGGTCGCCGGCGTGCCGGCTCGTGGGCGTCAGGCGCTCGATCTGCATGCTCGACGTCAGGAACACGTCCGAGACGGCGAGCCCCGCCCGCGCGCAGTCGGCCGCGACCTCGGCGGCCCGGCGCACGGCGGCGCCGCGGACGCTCGAGAGCGTCACGTGTGTCGCGTCTGCGAAGAGCCCGATGTCGACCGCCTCGTATCCGAGGTCGGCGATGACGGCCAGCACCGTCGGGTGCGACAGCACCGGCCACGCGTAGTCGTTGCAGGAGAGGCGGATGCTCATCGGCGGACCCGGTACTTCGCCACCACCTTCTCGTCCACGTCGATGCCGAGCCCCGGCGCCGTGCGCGGGCTGATGTAGCCGCCCTCGTGCCAGAACGGGTTGCTCACGAGCTCGTTCTGCATCGGATTGTCGATCGGCTTCAGCTCGAAGTAGACGACGCGGTGCGACGTCGCAGACAGCGCGAGGCTGGCCGCGCTGACGATCGCGCTGCTCCATGCGTGCGCGTTGAACCAGAGCTGCGCCTTCTCGACGGCGAGGATCAGCTCGCGGAACCCCGTGATGCCGCCCGCGCGCCCCGGGTCGCAGCCGATGACGTCGACGATGCCCGTGTCGATGAGGCGGAGGTACTGCTCGGTCGTCCAGCAGCGCTCGCCCGTCGCGATCAGGCTCGTGCAGTGGCTGCGGATCTGGCGGAACCCCTGGACGTCCCATGGCTCGAGCGGCTCTTCGATCCAGCGGAGTCCGTATTCCTCCCACTTCTTCGTCAGCTTCACCGCGTGGCCGACGTCCCACTTGAGGTGCTGACCGCGGTCGAACATGATGTCCGCCTTCGGCCCGACGGCCTCGCGCAGCAGCTGCATGAAGCGCACGTCGCGGTCGTACTCGTAGCCGAGCCTGGCGTCGCCCTTCTTTCCGAGGCCGATCTTCACGCCGTGGAACCCGTCGCGGACGTACCTGCCGTGGCGCTCCGCCTCGACCTCGAGGCTCGGGTCGAACGCGTGCGTCGAGGCGAGCACCGGGATCCGATCGGTGACCGCACCACCCAGCATCTGCACGAGCGACTGCCCCGACACCTTTCCCCGGAGGTCCCACAGCGCGATGTCGATGGCACTGCGTGCGAAGCTCGCGATGCCCTCCGGTCCGAACCACCACGCGCGCTCCGCGACCTGCCGGCTGATCACCTGCTGGTCCAGCGGATCGCGGCCGATGAGCAGGTCGCTGAGACCGTCGATCATCACCTCGGTGGCGTGGCACGCCTCCGCCCACATCGTGATGGCCTCGCCCCATCCGACGACGCCGTCATCGGTCTCCAACCGGCACAACGTCACCCTGCGCAACGTGTTGTTGTCGTTCGGCTCCGGGTACTCGAGCGTCATCGACTCGACCTTCGTGATCCGACTCACGGTCTACCTCCAGATGTGGCGGGGTGGGAACGATTCCAGACACTAGTCACGGATGCTGTCAGCGCTGCGCAACGGCTGCTCGAGGCCGAGGATTTCTGCCATTCGGTGTCGGGGCACCTTGTCCATGCCGGTCCGAGGAATGGCGTCCACTGGGTGGACCTCCTTGGGCAGTTTGTATGCGGCGAGTTGTCCGCGCAGACCGTCCGTGACGTCGCCAGGGTCGGCCTCTCCCACGTAGGCCGCGCACACGCGCTGTCCCCACCGGTCGTCGGGTCGCGGGAAGACCACCGCGTCGTCCACGCCTGCCAGCGCCACCATGCACGCCTCCACCTCCGCCGGGTAGACGTTGACCCCGCCCGAAACGATGAGGTCGCTGCGCCGGCCATCGAGGTAGAGGAAGCCGTCGGGGTCGACACGGCCCAGGTCGCCGACCGTGAACGAGCCGTTCCGCCAGGCCGTCGCGGTGCGGGACGCATCGCCCCAGTACGTCCATCTGCCCCACTCCGGCGCAGTACACCAGATGGTCCCGTCGTCGTCCACGGTCAGGGTGCGCCCACTCCGCGCCCGCCCGACCGAGCCCGGGTGGGACATCCAGTCGTCGGCCGAGCACACCGTGAACTGCCCCTCGGTCGACCCATAGAACTCCCACAGCACCTCGCGCCCGATCGCGTCGATCGCCCGGCGCTTCAGGTCGACCGGACACGCCGAACCCGCGTGCACCACGATCCGGAACCCGCGCATCGCACCGAGCAGGCCCCGCTCATCCAGCCGCTGCAGGTGCGCCGGCGTGCAGAACGCGGTGTTGGGGTGGTGCACTGCGGCCACCTCGGGAAGGTCGTCCGCGGAGAACTTCGGCGGCACCACGACGCGACCGCCCGCGAGCCACGTCGCGATGGCGAAGCGGATCGGCGCCGAGTGCTGCAGGGGCGAGCACACGAGGTGGACGTCGTCCGGCCCGAACCCCCACTGGCGGATCTCCTCGCCCCAGAGCGACTCGGCTCGGCTCCCGTCCAGCACCCCGGTCCAGACCCCCTTCGGAACTCCGGTCGTGCCCGACGTGTAGTGCATCGGGCGGCCGAGCGGCACCGGCGCCACGTCCGTCGTTCGCGCCGGGGCGCCGGCGATCAGGTCCGAGACCGAGCTCGCATCGTCCAGCCACAGCGCGGGCTCGGCGTCGCGCCTGATGACGTCGCGCTCCCGCGCAGTGAGGACGGGGTTGACGACCACGGGCACGATCCCCGCCCGCAGCGCTCCGGCGATCACCGACAGCTGTGCCACCCCACCCGGGACGCAGATGCCGACGCGGTCGCCCTCGCCGAGGCCCCGGTCCCGCAGGGAGCGGGCGGCACGCCGCTGGAGCACCTCCGCGTCCGCAGCCGCGAGGACCTCGACGGGTCCGTTCACCGAGGGCATCCGGGCGTCAGTAGAGCGTCTGTCCGCCACTGACGTTGATCGTCGCGCCACTGACGAAGCTCGCGTGCGACGACGCGAGGAAGACCACCACGCTCGCCACCTCCTCGGGGCGCCCGATCCTCCGCAGGGGACACGTCTGGATCGCCGCCTCGACGATCTCCGGCGGGTTGTCGATGTACTGCATCGGCGTGTCGATCTGCCCCGGCGAGACGCAGTTCACGAGGATGCCGTGCGGGCCGTACTGCTTGGCGAAGCTCCGCGTCATCGTCACGACGCCTCCCTTGCTCGCGACGTAGGCGTCGCTGCCGGACAGCGCGCCGGTGAGGAACGCGCCCGAGGTGAAGTTGATGATCCGCCCGCCCTGGCCGCGGCGGATCAGCTCCTGGCCGACGGCCCTGTTGAGGAAGAACGACGACTTCAGGTTGACCGTGTGCTGCAGGTCCCAGTCCGCCTCCGTCACCTCGTCGACGCGCTGGCGCTTCAGCACCGCGGCAACGTGGGCGATTCCCCACAGTCCGCCGAGCTGCCGGACGACCCCCTCCACCATGCCGGGCAGGTCGGGCACGCGGGCGAGGTCGAACGGGACGGTCATGTGGCGGTCCGGGTCGGCGATCTCTGACATCGCGGCGTCGAGACTGCCGCCGTCCCGGTCGAGGAGCGCGACGCGCGCGCCGCACGCTGCGAGTGCCAGCGCAGTGCTGCGGCCGACGCCGCTCCCCGCGCCGGTGACGATCATGGCCCGACCCTCGAGGCCGGCTCCGAGCAATGGACCCCGTGCGGTCATGTCAACTCCCCCTTCCCGTCGCGCCGAACGACAGCCACAGTCGCAGCAGATGGCGTGGCGCGGCGGGATCGTCGACGAAGGTCGTGCGCGCGTGCACCACGCCGTGGTTCGACACGAGCTGGAGATCCCCCGCCTCGAGCCGCATGCGGACGCAGAACCGGTCGGTCGCCGCGAGCTCGTCGAAGAGCTCGAGCGCGTCGATCAGCGGCTGGTCCGGGACGTGGACGCCGCCGTGCCTCGCCACCGAACGGAAGTAGTCGGAGTGGTAGAAGGTCCGCAGGAGGGCGCCATCAAACGCGAACGGCGTGACCGCGATCCCCGGCGCGGCCGACTCGTCGCGGGTGTCCAACCAGACGGGCTGGTACAGCCTCGCAGCGAGGCCCGGCGCGATCCGCACCATCTCGTCGTGGATCGCCGTCGAGCTCGCGACCCTGCTCTCGCCGCCGACCGGGGCCTGCCGCACGCACATCAGGCCGACCGCGTCGGCGTAGTCGCAGTGGAATCCGATGTCCGCATTGGTCTGGTACAGCCGCGCGTTCGAGGATGCACCGGGTGCCGCGTCGCGGACGTGGCCCAACAGGTCGCCGCGCGGGTTCTGCGCACCAGGGTCGCCGAGGTGGAGGCCGAGGCACCACGTCGCGAGCTCGGTGCGCGCGAGCCCCCACTCCGACACGGGCCATCCGTGGACCAGCACGATGCCGGAGCCCGACTGCAGTTCCGTCCGCCACTCCCTCACCTGGCCCGCGAGCGGTCCAATGTCCACCTGCTCGCGGGTCAACGCGCGCGGATCGGTCCCCTCGGCGGCGAGACGGTCGAGCTCGGCATCGAACCGCACGAGGTCCGCGGGGTCCACGTCGAAGCGCCAGCCGCGCCGCGACCAGAGATCGTCCGCGGTCCATGCGGCTGCACCTCCGACCGGACCGGGCACCGTCGCGCCGCAGGGCCTCGCAAAGTACGTCTCGTACTGCTCGGCGAACGTACGGAACGCCACGTCAGCCCGCAGACGCGGGACGCACGGCGACCATGCGCTCTGCGACCGAGTCCGAGAAATGGCACGCCGACAGGTGGCCATCGGGCCCGGCCAGATCCGGGAGCTCCGACGCGCACCGGCCCTCCGCAATCGGGCACCGGAACCGGAACGCGCAGCCACCGTCGTGCAGCGGCGCGTCCGCGGCTTCGACGTTGAGCAGGACCCGCGCGCGCCGTGCCTCGACGGCCGGGTCGGGAATCGGCACCGACGAGATCAGCGCACGGGTGTACGGGTGCCGGGGCGATGCGAACAACTCGTCGACCGTCGAGACCTCCACCACCCGCCCTGCGTACATCACCACCACGCGGTCGCAGACGTGCCGCACCATGGAGAGGTCGTGGCTGATGTGCACGTAGGTGAAGTTCGTGCGCTCGCGGAGGTCGGCCATGAGGTTCAGGATCTGCCCGCGCGCCGACATGTCGAGCGAGGCGACCGCCTCGTCGGCCACGATCACGCGCGGCTCGGTCGAGAGCGCCCGCGCGATCGCGACGCGCTGGCGCTGGCCTCCCGACAGTTCCATCGGGCGCCTGTCGATCATCGTCGGCTGGAGGCCGACGTCCGCAAGGAGGCGCTCCACCTCGGCGCGGTAGGCGGAGGATCGTCCGCCGCGCGACAGGACGATCGGCTCCGCGATCAGGTCCTGGAGGCTCATCAGCGGGTTGAGGCTGTCGCTCGGATCCTGGAAGACCATCTGCGCGAACCCGACGGGGAGACTGTCGCCCTCCGCCATGCCGCCCTCGACCGTGCGGAAGCGGATCGTCCCCTCGTCCTTCCGCTCGAGACCGAGCAGCACCCGTGCGAGCGTCGTCTTGCCGGAGCCCGACTCACCGACGATGCCGAGCGACTCGCCCTCCGCAACGGTGAGCGACACGCCTGCGAGCGCGACGGTGCGCCCTCGACGACCGCCCAGGCCACCGCGGCGGAAGGTCTTGCCCGCGCCGACGACGTCGACCAGGGGCTCGCCGACCTGCTGACGACTCGCCGGGGCGGCGACCGGGACGGCGGACGCGGGCGGCAGTTCTCCCGGGAAGTGGCACGCAACGGCGCCGCCACCGGACGCCGCCACCCGGGACGGCGCCGACTCACGGCACTGTGCGCGGCCGTGCCCGACGGGGCACCGCGGCTCGAAGGCACACCCTTGGAGGGGTGCGGTCAGGTCGGGCAACGTGCCCGCGATGCTGCCGAGACGTCCCATCCGGCTCGCGCCGATGCTGGGGATCGACCCGAGCAGTGCCCGCGTGTACGGATGGGCTGGGCTCGCGTAGACGCGCGCCACGGGCCCGGCCTCGACGATCTCGCCTGCGTACATGACCGTCACGCTCTCGGCAAAGCCCGCGACGAGCGCGAGGTCGTGGGTGATGAGCATCGTGCTCATCGCGCCCGACGACCCGAGGCGGACGAGGAGATCGACCACCGCCGCCTGCGTCGTCACGTCGAGCGCGCTCGTCGGCTCGTCGGCGATGAGCACCTCGGGGCGCCCCGCGAGGGCGACCGCGATCATGGCGCGCTGACGCATGCCGCCGGAGAGCTCGTGGGGATAGAGCGAGGCGACGTACGACGGCTTCTTGATCTCGACCTCGGCGAGCAGCCGTTCCACCTCGGCTCGCTCCCCCTGCTTGTCCACGATCCCGTGCACGCGCAGCACCTCGGCGATCTGGCTGCCGATCGTCCGCACGGGGTCGAGCGAGGCCTTCGCATCCTGGAACACCATGGCGATCCGGCGGCCGCGCACGGACTGCATCGCCCGCTCGTCGGCCAGCGACACGTCGACGCCGTTCACCGACACGGAACCCACCGACCACTCGCACGTCTCCGGCAGCAGGCCCATGACCGCGAGGCCCAGCGTGCTCTTCCCCGATCCCGACTCGCCGACGATCGCCATGCGATGACCCGCGGGCAGCTCCAGCGACGCCCCGGCGAGTGCGCGCAGGCGCGCGGTGCCGACCGCGTACCGGACCGACAGGTCGCGGACGACGAGGGCGGGAGCCGCCATGGTCAGACCCGACCGACCGACCGGGAGATCGACGCGGTGTTGCGGTCGGTCCGGAACCGCCGACGAAGGCCCTCTCCGATCAGCACGTACGCACCCGCGACGACGGAGATGGCGATGCCCGGCCCGATGCCGAACAACGGCGCGTCGTACACCACGCCATAGGCCGACCTGAGCATGTTGCCCCAGCTCGCTGCGGGTGGCTGGGCGCCGAGACCGAGGTAGCTGAGGGACGCCGCGATCAGGACGGCGGCGGAAGCGAGCACGCTCGCTGCGACGAGCAGGGTCGGCATTGCGTTCGGCAGGAGGTGCCGGAAGAGGATGTGCAGTCGCCCTCCCCCGCTCACCTTGCTCGCCTCGACGTAGCCGCGCGAGCGCAGCAGCAAGCCCTCGCCGCGGGCGAACCTCGCAGTCGACGGGGTCATGACGAGCGCAATCGCGAGGATCTGCACCCACGTCTCGCGTCCGAACACCGTGATCAGGAACAGCGCCATCACGATCGTCGGGAACGACAGGAACACGTCCACGGTGCGCATCGAGACCGTGTCGAAGATGCCGCCGATATAGCCGGAGAGCAGGCCGAAGACGGTCCCCAGCGTGAAGGCGACGGCCGCCGACATGATGCTCACCAGCAGGTCGTTCCTGCTCGCGAACACCACGCGGCTGAGCAGGTCGCGGCCGATCTCGTCGGTTCCGAGGAGATGGCCGGCGCTCGGTCCGAGCAGCGGGGTGTTGACGATCTCGTAGGGACCGTACGGAGCGAAGAGCGCCGGAAAGAGTGCGAAGGCGACGAACGGCACGAGCAACGCGAGTCCCGCGACGGTCGGCGTGATGCGCAGGGCGCGCGCACGCCCGGGAGCGGCCGTCATGCGCGCCTCCGCGTGCGTGGATCCACCAGCTGGTAGACGAAGTCCACGAGGAAGGCGACCACGACGTAGACCACGGAGGTGATGAGCACGATCGCCGCGACCGTGTTGTAGTCCTTCCTGCCGACGCTGTCGACGAGCAGCATCCCCATGCCCGGCCACGCGAAGACCGACTCGACGATGACGAGTCCGCTCAGGAGGGATCCGGCGACGAGCCCGACCACGGTGATCGTCGGCAGGGCGGCGTTCGGGAGGACGTGCCGGTAGTCGACGCGCCGCGAGGAGAGTCCGCGGGCCCGGCACGAGGTCACGAACGGCAGTCGCGACACGTCGCGGAGACCCGCGTTCAGGTAGCGGAAGAACAGCGCCATCTGCGGGAGCGCGAGCGTCAGCGCGGGCAGGACGAGGAACTCCAGGTTCTTCCGTGGGTCGTCGGAGAACGCGGTGTACCCGGCCGACGGCAGCCACTGCAGCTGCGCTGCGAACACGATGACGAGGAGGAGCCCGAGCCAGAAGGCGGGCATCACGAAGAGCACGGTGACGAAGGACTGGATTCCGCCCTTCGTGGCACGCGAGCGCGACCGGTACGCGTACATCGACACGACGAGGCTCAGGACCGTGCTGATCAGCAACGACGCCACGCCGAGCTCCACCGTCGCCCCGATGCGGCTCCCCACCAGTTCGCTGACTTCGAGGCCCTGGTAGGTGAGGCCGAAGTCGCCCTGCAGCGCCTTCACCACCCAGAGGACGTACTGGTAGGGCAACGGCCGGTCCAGGCCGAGGCTGACGATCAGGGACTGGCGCAGCTGCTCGCGCTCCTCCGGGGTGAAGCCGGGAAGCGGTCCGAGCCGATTGTCCACCGCGCTCCCGGGGAGCGCCTGCATGATCAGGAAAGTCAGCAGGGAGACAGCCGCAAGCACCGCAGCCAACTGGCCGAACTGCACCGCAACGCGGCCGAGCCGCGCCCGCCAGATGGCGGACGCGGCCCGGTCCTGCGTTGTCGGGACGTCTGTCCCGGCGCTGACGGTCACGCCGAGAAGACTGCCTTGTCCCAGAACACGTCGCCGAAGCCGTTGGTCACGACGCCGGTCACGCCCTCCGGGAGCACCAGACCGACGCCCGCACCGAGGCCCATGAACACGATCGCGTCGTCCACGATCATCTTCTCGGCCTGGGCCAGGAGGTCGGAGATCTCCGGTGCGTCGAACGGCGTCGCGTTGATCGTGCGGTACAGCTCGGCGGCCGCCTCGACGACGTCACCCTTCTTGTACGCGCTGAGGATCGTCGACGGGTTCACGAGGTAGTCGAAGAAGTTCTTGCTCGGGAACGGCAGGTTCCCGGCGTTGAACGTGATTCCCTCCCACGTGCCCTTGCCGTAGGTCCGGTCGAGCCAGTCCTGGGCCGGGGCAATCTCGACCTCGCAGGTGATGCCCGCAGCCTGGAAGGACTGCTGCATGACCTGCGCGGCGGAGACGCCGTCGTTGTAGCCCTCGATGCAGAGGATCGGAACCGTGATGTCCGACTTGCCGAGGTCCGCGAGGAGCTGCTTCGTCTTCTCCGGATCGAAGTCGACGTCCGCGTCCGCACCCGAGTTCACCGTGAACAGCTTGAACGGGTTCCACGAGAACTTGCCGCGACCCTTGAACGAGGCCTGGTTGATGGCCTCGACGTCGAAGCAGTGCCGCAGCGCCTTGCGCACCTCGGGATCGTTGAGCGGCTCCTTGCCCATCTGGATGATCCACCAGAAGGCGTAGGTACCCATCTCCGACACCACGGTGCCCTCGACGTCGCTGACCGAGTCGATGTTCGCCGGCGCGACGTCGTACAGCGCGTCGACCTGGCCGCTCTTGAGGCTCGTCGCCGAGGTGGCGGGATCCTTGTAGAACGTGAACGACAGGTCGATGACCGACGGGACGCCGTCCCAGTACGCGTCGTTTGCCACGCACTCCACACCCGTGCCGCTCGTGAACTTGCCGAGCTTGTACGGACCGGTGCCGTTGACCTCGTTCGCGTAGTTGACCTTCCCGAAGGACTCGTTCTGGATGACCAGGACGGGCTGGGGGTTGATCAGGAACTCGACGCGCTCCGACGTGACGACCTCGACGGTCGTGTCGTCGACCGCGGTCGCCGACACCCACTGCTCGGGGGTCATCAGCGGACGGCCCTGGGTCGTCTCGATCAGCTTCGGATCCGAGCGGACGGCGATGGAGTACGCCACGTCGGCGGCCGTGAGGGGCGTGCCGTCGTGGAAGGTCACGCCTTCGCGGATCTTCAGGATCGTCTTGGTCGGATCGGTGGTGTCCCACTCGGTCGCGATGCACGGCACGAGGTTGCCCTGGTCGTCCTTCTTGATCAGCGGGTCGTAGAACACGAAGCCGAGCATCTGCGACCAGACGTAGCCCTGAATCGCCACCGGAGTCAGCGACTCCGCCACCGACGAGCTGTTCATGCCGATCTTCAGCGCGGTCTTGACCTCGGTCGTGCCGCCCTCGGCAGCCGTGTCCTCGGTGGACGAGCCAGAATCGGTTCCACAGGCCGCCAGAGCGAGCCCGCCTCCTGCCACCGCCGAGAGCGCCAGGAACTGCCTTCGATTGAAGAAGCCGTTCCCAATGCGCACAAGGTCGGTGTTCGGTTGAACTTCCTTCACCGTTACCCCCCTTTGATTGAGCTTGGTTGCGACGGACGGGGTGCCCCCACCCGACGGTGCGACCGTAGCAACTACTGGTAACGATTGCAAGAGTCCAGATGAGCCGGAGCCCGACCCTTCGTTCGGCGTCAGCCCTCGTCGATCGTGCAGATCGGCGACCCGGTGGACACATCGTCCCCCACGGCCACCGCCAGCGCCGACACCGTGCCGGCGAATGGCGACTCCACGTCCACCTCAACTTTGTCGGTCTCCACGCGGACCAGGGCGTCGCCCACCGCCACCGTGTCCCCAACGGACACGAGCCACTCGAGCACCACGACCGAATCGACCGTGTCACCCATCCGCTGAAGGATCACCTGCTGCACCATGCTCACCGACCTCCCACGTTCCTGAACATCGACTCCACCGTCGCCGGCTCCGCTGCCTTCGTGCGCTCCACGCACTCGTTCACCCGGTCATCCACGGCCTTCCGCAAGGCGGCGACCTTCGCGTCGTCCAGCACGCCGAGTCCCACGAGCTGCTGCGCGTACAGCGACAGCGGATCGCGCGCGAGCCACCTGTCGAGCTCCCCCTCCGGACGGTACGTCGCCGCATCGGCGCGGGAGTGGCCCGAGTAGCGGTACGTCTTGCACTCGAGGAACGTCGGCCCACCGCCAGCACGTGCGCGCTCGACCGCGTGCTCGACCGCACCGACCACCGCGTCGAGCGACTGGCCGTCCACGATCTCGCTCGGGATCGCATAGGCGCGACCGCGCTCGGCCAGGTCCTCGATCGGCGTGGTGCGGTCGAACCGCGAGTACTCGCCGTACACGTTGTTCTCGCACACGAAGACGACGGGCAGCCGCCAGATGGCCGCGAGGTTGAGGCCCTCGTGGAACGCGCCGATGTTCGTCGCCCCGTCGCCGAACAGCGCGAGCGCGACAGAGCCGTCGCCCGTCATGGACGACGCCAGCGCCGCGCCCACCGCGATGGGGATCCCCGCACCGACGATCGCGGAGGTGGGCAGGAGGCCCACCGAGCGGTCGCAGAGGTGCATCGAACCGCCGACGCCGCCGACGGCACCGGTGGTTCGACCCATGATCTCGCCGAGGACCGCGTCCAGCGTCAGACCGAGCGCCAGTGCGTGGCCGTGTCCCCGATAGGTGCAGCACACCTGATCGGCCGGTTCGAGCACCTTCGCGATGCCCACCGACACCGCCTCCTGACCCTGGCAGGTGTGCGTCGTGCCGTGCACGACGCCCTCTGCAAACAGCTCCTTGATCCGGTCCTCGAACGAGCGGATCTCCATCATCCGCTCGAGGCACGCGACCGGATCGGCCAGCGCCGCACGGCGCTCACGTGGCGTCATCATCGGACCAGTCCCTCCTTCTCCCACCATGGCACCGGCCTCGTACCGGTCTCGACGACGTGCGTGATCGCCCGTGCGATGCCATCCACCGACGGCAGGTACACCTGCTCGAGGTGCGCCGGGTACGGAACGGGCACGTCGGGGCACGTGATGCGCACCACCGGCGCGCGGAGGCTCGCAAAACAGGACGACGCAACGTGTGCGGCGACGTCGGTGCCCCACCCGCCGGTGTAGGGGCTCTCCTCGACGACGACGAGCCTGCCGGTGCGCGCCACCGAGGCTTCGACGAGCCCACGGTCCCACGGCACGAGGGTGCGGAGGTCGATCAGGTCGGCGGAGATTCCCGCCTGGCCGATGGCCTGTGCGGCACGGCCCACCATCTGGCCGATCGACACGACCGTCGCATCGCCGCCCGTGCGGAGCACCTCACCGACCCCGAGCGGGATCACACCCTCCTCGCCCGTCACCGTCTCCTCGCGCTCTGCGTAGAGCGTCCGGCTCTCGAGCACGACGACCGGATCGGGATCGCGTATCGCGGACCGCATGAGCCCGTAGGCCGTCCTCGATCCCGAGGGCACCACCACCTTGAGCCCGGGGCACGAGGTGAACCACGACTCGAGGGTCTGGGAGTGCTGTGCACCGAAGCCGAGGCCCGCGCCGGTGCTCGCGCGCACCACGAGCGGCGCCGTGTACTGGCCTCCGGACAGATAGCGGAACTTCGCGGCCTCGGTCGTCACCATGTCGAGGGCGACGCCGATGAACTCGATGAACATGATCTCGACGATCGGACGGAGGCCCGTGGCCGCCGCACCGAGCGCGGCGCCGCAGAATCCCATCTCCGAGATCGGGGTGTCCCTGACACGAAGCGGACCGAACTCGGCGAGCAGCCCCTCGGACGTCTTGAACGGACCCTCGGCCTCGGCGATGTCCTCGCCCATGAGCATGACCGTCGGGTCCGCCCGCATCTCGTCGGCAATCGCCTGGGCGATCGCCTGCCGCATGCGCATCTTCATTCCAGTCCTCCTCCGATCGGCGCGGGGAACGCGGGCGCCATGTCCGCGACGGTCACCCAGCCCGGACGGGCGGCAATGACGCGCTCGACCGAGTTGGCGACCATGTTCTGCGAGCCCGACTGCGACTTGATGCCGGGACGGAGCTTCAGGGTCTGCACCGTGGTGCGACCACGCAGGAGGTCGATGTCATCCGACGGCTCCTTGCGCACCGACTTCAGCGACACGTGCCCGTAGAAGTACGCGAGGAACCAGGCGCTGCCGCTGGAGATCGCCGTATAGGTCTGGTCGACTCCTGCACTTTGACCCGGCTCGACCGTGAATCGACCGGGCACCTCGATGGGCTCCTTCGCGAGGACCGGGCGGAGCACGCGGTCGATGCGGTCGATCCTCACGCCGGTTGCCGCGGCGACGATCTCCATCGACTGCGGGAATCCCGCATGGCCCAGGATCTCCCCGCGCTCGACGCGCTCGTAGAACTCCTGCTCGCTCCAGCCGACGCCGATCCGCCGGAGGACTGCCGTCCCGAAGTCGCCAATCTCCACGTGACGGCGGACCTGGATCGTGCAACCGCGCGGCTGGGTGCCGAGGAGCGTCAGCACGAGCGAGTCGAACATGAATCCGGGATTGACGCCCGTGCCCGCGACCGAGACGCCCTTGGCCTTCGCGAGCGCGTCGACGTCACGCGCGCCGTCCTCGTCGACCACGAACGGAAACGCAGCTTCCTCCGCGGAGACGAGCACGTTGGAGCCGTGCAGGACCGCCGTGCGCACGTCGTCAAGGACGTCCTTCAACCGGGTCGTCGTCGCCACGATCACGAGGTCGCTTCCGCCCGTCAGCGCTTCCTCCCGTCGGTCCCGTCCGAACGGACCGCGCACCTCGTAGCGCGGGTTGGCGCGCAGGATCTCGGACACTCCTGTGCCGAGTTGGCCAGCGCCGTAAATCGACACGCGCGTCATCGGGCGCGACGGTACCAGTTGCGACTGGAATCGTTCCAGCCTGTTGCGAACGCTGCACGCCTCCACAGCAGTGCTCCCGCCCAAATGAAGGCGGCCACCCGGCTCTTTGTCGGGGAAACGATTCCTCGCTACTCTCTCCGCGGTGCCCGCGTCGTCTGCTCCGGTCCAGCAACTCGACCCCGATGCCGACGCGCTGCTCTCAGGTTGGCTCGCCGCCGCCACAGGACCCGTCGAGGACCAGCCGGTCGCGAAGCTCCGGTCGTCGGGGCTCATCAACGAGTCGGTGACGGGTCCGAAGCTCGCGGTCCGCGCCGTCGACGACAGCACCGCGGCAGGCCGTGACGGACACCGGATCGGCGTCCGCGTCTACGACGACGCCGGTGCGGGCGCGCCGGTCCTCGTCTATGCGCACGGCGGCGGATGGACGCTGCTCTCGGTGGAGTCGTGCGACGCGCTGTGCAGGAGGATCTGCGCCACCACCGGCTGCACCGTCGTGTCGGTCGACTACCGGCTCGCGCCGGAGCACCCCTTCCCTGCCGCATTCGACGACGTCTGGTGTGCGGTCGAGTGGGTGGCGTCGGGAGGATTGGGCTACGTGCCGGAGCGTGTCGCCGTCGGCGGTGACAGCGCCGGCGGAAACCTCGCGGCAGCGGTGGCGATCGTCGCCCGCGACACGGGTTCCGTCGACCTCGCGGCGCAATTCCTGCTCTACCCCGCGACCGACACCGACCTCTCGACTCCGTCGATGCTGGGCAACGGATCGGATCCCAAATTCCGCCTGCACCCGAGGACGATGTCGTGGTTCTGGGGCAACTACCTCGGTGGCGACCTCTCGTCCACGGATCCCCGCGCCGTCCCCGCACGTGCAGCCTCATTTGCCGGTCTCGCACCGGCCGTCGTGGTGGCGCCGATGTTCGACCCGCTGCACGATGACGGCGTGCGCTACGCCGATCTGCTTCGTCGGGATGGAACCCCGGTCGACCTGATCGAGCCTCCGACGATGCCACACGGCTTCGCGATGATGCTCGGAGCCGTTCCCGCGGCGCTCCCCGTGTTCGAGGACGTCATCCGGCGGCTGCACCGCACGATCAAGGGGGAGGCGCAATGACCGCGCGACCACGTCCCGAATTGGCGACCGAGTTCAGGGGACGAATCTTCGGGCGCCACTCTGCAGAGCTGCAGGAGCTGCTGAACACCATGCGAGCGGCGCCGATGCCCGGCAAGCCGTTCCTCTTCCTCTCCAAGCCCGGCCAGGAGTGGACGCTCTCGAAGTACGCGGACACTCTGCCGCTCCGCCCCGTCGTCGGGTGGGACCATGTGTTCGCCGACATCGAGTCGGCGGAGTGGCACGTGTTCGGCGAGCGATGGGCCGCGATGTTCGGCGAACGGCTCGAGCAGCCGGCCTCCGTGTCGCATATGGCAGATCCGGCCGAGGCCGCGCGGCGGGCGGTACTCGAGCGCTGTCCGTCGGTGCTCGCCTACGCGTCCGCCAGGAGCATCCGTGCGGGCGAGTCGCTCGACTTCTTCGTCAGCAGCGAGGGCAACAAGGACTAC
>JAGWXX010000098.1 GCA_018969685.1 Acidobacteriota bacterium
GCTGCGGACGAAGCCGTTCTCGGCGACCTCTGGATGGCCGGCGTGCGCGAGGCCGTCCTCGAGTCCGGGACGCTGCGGAGCGCCACCGGTACCGCCACGACGGGACTCCGGCTCCGGGTGGATGTCGACGCGATCCTCGTCGAGTTGCACGGTCCGCGGGGACGTTCCGTCGTGCCCGTCTTCGGCAGCATGGCGATCGGCACCGGCCCGTTCGGTGCCCGGATCACGGCCCTCGTCACCAACTCCGGATTCTGGCGCTCACGACGCGTCGTGCCCGCGGCCCATCCCAACGACGGCGTGCTCGACGTCCTCGAGGTCTCGCCGGGGATGGGTGCGGCGCAGCGGTTCATGGCGTGGCGGCGCAGCGAACGGTTCGACCACCTCCCGCATCCGGATCTCATGGTGCGACGCGGCAGCGCCTGGGCGTGGACGGGCGGTCCCTGCACCGCGTGGCTCGACGGGCGCCGCGGGAGGCGCGTCACGGGGCTGGGGTGCTCGGTGCGCGCCGACGCCATGCGCGTCTGGCTCTGAGCCGGTGATCATCGGTTCCCGAACCGGCTCCCCGCCGACTCCTACACTCGCCGCGTGACGGTGTACCTCCCCGAGGAGTTCAGCGAGTCGGAGCGGACGGTCCTCCAGCGCCATTTCACCAATCTCGACGGCCCCGTGTTCGCGCTGGTCGATCTCCCCGAGGTCGTCAAGGGGGCGCTCTTCGCGAGGTACAGCAGGAGCCCGAAGAGCCTCCGCCGCCTCTTCCTGGACGAGTTCGCCGGGGAGCTGGAGGGGTCCGGGTCCTCCTCGGTGGTCGGGGCGGGAGCGGCGGACAGGCTCTACGAGAAGGTCTTCGTCGAGTACGGCGACGATTCCGTCGCACAGCTCGGCGGAGTGCACCTTGCGTGCGAACAGGCCTCGAACGTGCTCACGAAGGTCCTCGAATGGGGACGTCTGATGAGCTACCTCGAGCAGAGCACGCGGTACATCGCCTATGACACCCGACTCGCCGGCCGCTACCGCTTCCACAGGGATCCGGAGGTCGTCGGCGGACCGCTCGGCGTGCGGTTCGTCGGCGACATGGACCGCATGTTCGACTCCTACAAGGCCATGGCGACGGCCGTCACGGACCACGTCAGGGCGACGGTGCCGAAGTCCATCCACGACTCGGACTTCGTGTACCGGCAGGCAACCAAGGCAAAGGCGCTCGACGCGGTACGCGGATCCCTGCCGGCCGCCGCACTGTCGAACGTGGGCATCTACGGGTCGGGACAGGGGTACGAGGCGCTGCTGCTGCGCATGCGCGCACATCCGCTGCCCGAGGCGCGCTTCTACGCGGGGTTGATGCTCGACGAGCTCCGGAAGGTGATTCCTGCGTTCATGCGACGGGTCGATCAGCCCGACCGCGGAGTGGAGTGGAGCGCATATCTGGCGGACGTTCGTGAACGGACCGACGAGGTCGTGCGACGCCTGTTCGGAGGCGAGGTCGCCGAGCCGAGCGCGGAGGTCGTGCTCACCGACTACGACCCCGAGGGCGAGGACAAGGTGATCGCGGCCATCTGCTACGCCGCGTCGTCGTTGCCCGAGAACCAGATCCGGCGTCGTGTCGCGTCGATGTCCACCGACGAGCGGGCCAGCCTCCTGCGCGCGTACGTCGGCGAGCGCCGGAACCGCAGGCACCGTCCAGGCCGCGCGTTCGAGGCGACGTCGTACCGGTTCGACGTACTCGGCGACTACGGAGCCTTCCGCGACCTCCAGCGCCACCGGCTCATGACCATCGAGTGGCAGCGCCTCACACCGTCCCACGGCTGGGTGCTCCCCGAACTGGTCGAGCAAGCGGGTGTCGGTGGCCTCTTCGAGGAGTCGATGGAGCGCTCGGCGGCGCTGCACGACGACCTGCTCGAGCGGCACCCAGTCCAGGCGCAGTACGCGGTCGCCATGGCCTTCCGTATCCGGTACCTCATGCACTTCAACGCCCGCCAGGCGATCCATCTGCTCGAGCTCCGGTCCGCTCCGCAGGGCCATCCGTCCTACCGGCGAGTCGCCAAGGAGATGCACCGCCAGATCGGAGAAGTGGCCGGACACCGCGCAATCGCAGCGGCCATGGTGCACATGGGCGCCGATGCGCCCGCCCTCGAACGCCTCGAATCCGAGCGGCGCGCGGCGCAGCGACGCGACGGCGGCGCGGCGTTGCGCTGAGTTGGCCGTCCGGTAGAGTCGCCGCCCACACGGCCGCCCTGCGGGGCTGAGGAGCACCATGTCCGACGACGAGATCATCGACGAACCCGGCGAAGAAGGGGAGCTGGATGAGTCGCTGCTCGAGGACGAGCTCGGGGACGAGCTAGGCGACGACATCGGCGACGAGGCGCTCGGGGACGAGGAGCTCATGGGGCTCGGCGTGGACGACGACGGCCTCATCGCCACCACCACCGCCGCAACGGAGCAGACCGAGACCGAGGTCGCGCCGGCCCGCAAGCCGTCGGAGGACGACGACGAGGAGGAGGAGGACCTCCGGAACTCGGACGACATGGAGGCCGACCTGAGCGTCATCCTCAGGGAGAAGCTGTCCGCGGCGGAGGAAGTGCCGCTCGAGGACGACGAGGAAGTGCAATCCACCGATGACAAGACGGACGGGCTCGAGCGGCTGCAGCCCCGACGGCCCGACGAGAACCAGTGCAACCGCTGCTTCCTCCTCGTCCGTCGGACGGCGCCGGGTTGCCCAGTGGAGGACGACGCCTGTCCGCTGTTCCGATGATCGAGTCGGTGCGGCGGCGGGCGGAGTTCGTCATCGGAGTCCCGGTCGTGCTCGTTCAGTACCTCGTGCAGCGCATCGGGGACGGCGCACGCGACGCGGCGACTGCCGTCGGACGGGAGCGTCGCAACGCGCGCGTCGTCGGCGAGATGGCGGTGCGCGCGGTACAGCGATCGAGAAGCGCAGGACGCGCCAGCGTCGCCGCGCAGGTTCCGATTGCCCGACCCTCGGTCGACGCCCGTGCCGTCCCGTCGGGGTGCGCACACCTCGGGGTGGCCGAACTGGAGGCAGCCATCCCTGCGATGTCGCCGGACCAGCGCCGCGCGCTGCTCGCCGAGGAGCGCGCCGACCGGAACCGCTCGCGGATCGTGCACCTCCTCGAGCAACTCGGTGCGTGATCCCTCGGCGGTCGTGCGGTTCGCGACCGACGCGGACCTCCCTGCCATCGACGCTCTGCTCGCGTCGCGGCCCGCGACCTATCGGGGCTCCGGGGACCTGGCGGTCCTGGTGGGCGATGCCGATGGCCGTTGGCTCGTCGCCCAGGTCGCGGGGGAGACCGTTGGCGCGGCACGGCTCGTGCTCGACCGGCCGCCGAGACCGACCGTGCTCTGCGTCGTCGTCCACCCGGACGCACGAGAATTGGGCATCGGCGCCTCGCTCGTGGACGAGATCCGCAGGATCGCCAGGAGCGGCGGCCACGACCGGATCGATGCCCTTGCGCTCCCCGGCGATCGTGAGACCAAGAATCTCTTCGAACGAGCCGGGCTCACCGCCCGCCTGATCGTCGCCTCAGGCGACGCGTGACGGGGCCGTCAGTCCGTCAGCGACCCTTCCAATTCGGCGGACGCTTCTCGATGAACGCCGTGAGGCCTTCCTTGGTGTCCTCGGACGCGAGAATCGCCCCGAAGGCCCTGTTGGTCATGTCGATCAAGACCTCGTCGCGCTCGTATTGCGAGGCCAGCACGATCTCGCGGGACGCCCAGACCGCGAGCGGAGCGGCCGCGCATATCCGCGCGGCGAGCGACG
>JAGWXX010000029.1 GCA_018969685.1 Acidobacteriota bacterium
GCCGTGTCGCGGATCGTCGAGATGATCGGCTGGCGGGACCTCAACGAGTTCAAGCACACGTCGATCCCCGCCTGACCCCCGCCCCGCACGGCACCGGTAGCCTGCGCGGCGGTTGCCCATGGCCCACGACGCACCCCGATTTGACGACCGCATGAGCGATGCGGAGGCGCTGATGTGGCGCCTCGAGAAGGACCGGCACCTGTCCTCCACCTTCGCGAACCTGACGATCCTCGACCGGCCACCCGACCTCGAGGTGCTGCGCGAGCGCATGCGCCGCGCGACGGTCGCGGTGCCGAGGCTGCGACAGTGCGTCCAGCCCGCTCCGGGCGGCATCGGCGCGCCCGCATGGGTGGACGACGCCGAGTTCGACGTCCGGTGGCACGTCCGTCGGATCGCCCTGGCGCCGCCGGGGAGCATGCGCCAGCTGCAGGACCTCGCGGCGCTGATCGCCTCGGACCCCTTCGACCGCACCCGTCCGCTGTGGCAGTTCACCGTCGTCGAGGGGCTGGTCGACGGCCGCGCCGCGCTGATCCAGAAGCTCCACCACACCTTCGCCGACGGGCAGGCGAGCATCGCGCTGTCGATGCAGTTCCTCGACCTCGAGCGCACTCCGCCACCGCGGCCCCCCGACCACGGCGACGGAACCCACGACGGCGCTGCGCACGGCGCCGACACCGGTCCGGCCCAGGATGGAGGCGACCGCGACACCGGTGCCGGGCAGGGCAACGGCGACCCCGTCGGCGCGATCCTCTCCGAAATTGCTCGGGGACCGCTCGCGGCCCTGCGCCAGGTGCGCGACCTCGTCGCCGATCCGGCGGCCCTCTCCGGCGAGCAGCTCGCCGCGACGCTGCGGACGCTCGCCGCCGAGCTCGGCGAGTCGGGCTCGGCACGGTCGCCACTGTGGACCCGGCGGTCGCTGCGGCGCCGCGTGGAGGTGCTCAGTGCGCCGTTCGAACCGATGCGCGACGCGTGCCGCTCGCTCGGCGGCACGCTCAACGCCGGATTCCTCACCGTCGTTGCGCACGCCGCCGGGCGCTACCACGACGCGCTCGGCGCGCCGGCCGAATCGCTCCGTGCGTCGATGGCCATCAGCACGCGCACGGCGGACTCCGGCACCAACGCGTTCACGCTCGCCCGCCTGCTCGTGCCGACCGCGGAGATGCCGCTCGGCGAGCGATTCGCGGCGGTGGCCGAGGCTCTCGCGTCGGTCCGCGGGCGCAGCCAGGGCGGCGGACTGGAGCCTCTCGCCAAGGTCGCGGGGATGCTGCCGGTGTCGCTGCTGACGCGGATCGCGCGCACGCAGGGACAGTCCGTCGACTTCGCGACCTCCAACGTCCGCGGCGCCGGGGTGCCCCTGTACGTCGCCGGCTCGAAGGTGCTCGCGAACCACCCGCTCGGTCCGCTGGGCGGCGTGGCCGTCAACGTCACGATGCTCGGCTACGACCACCGCCTCGGCATGGGCGTGCACCTCGACGAAGCGGCCGTCGAGGATCCGGAGCTGCTGGTGGGGTGCCTGCGCGACGCCGTGACGGAGCTCTGCGCGATGGCTCCCCGCCCGGCACCCCCGCCCGTCGCGCCAGCCGCAGCCGCCGCGACGGAGGAGCCTGCCGCTACGCGCCCGCGGCGGTGGTCGAGATCTCGTCGGCGGTGAGCAGCAGCCGCAGGTCGAGCAGCAGGTCGGACACCTCGCCGGACGACACGAGTTCGCGGCGGAGCATCTCGGCGAGCGCACGGTCGATCACGGCGATCGCCTCGGCGACCGCTCCCGCATTCCTGACCTCGACCATGACGACCTCCGTTCCGGCACCCGCACGGTGCGGGGGCTCCGAGATGCCGACGCACGATCCCACCTGCGGCGTGACCGGGCGACGACGGTCACCCTAGGGCACCCGTCGTCCGCGTGCATGGCGCAGCCGTAGCATCTCGCCATGCAGCTCTCCGGCGCGCGCACCGTGGTGACCGGGGCCGCACGCGGCATCGGACTGGCCATCGCGCGCCGCTTCTGCCAGGAGGGTGCCCGCGTCGTCGCCTCCGACCGAGATGCGGCCGCACTCGAGGTCGCAGTCGCCGAGCTGCAGCGCCACGGCGACGCGACCGGCTTCGTCGCCGACGTCTCGACGGAGCCCGCCAACGCCGCGCTCGTGGACTTCGCCCGCTCCCACTTGGGCGACGTGGACCTCTTCTTCGCCAACGCCGGGATCATGGGCGGCGGGCTCGACGCGACCGAGGACGACTGGCGACGCGCCTTCGACGTCAACGTCCACGCGCACCGCTGGGCCGTCCAGCACCTCCTCCCCGGGTGGCTGGCCCGCGGATCGGGCTACTTCTGCAGCACGGCCTCCGCAGCCGGCCTGCTGTCGCAGATCGGATCCGCGCCGTACACGCTCACCAAGCACGCCGCGGTGGCGTGGGCGGAGTGGCTGTCGATCACCTACGGGGACGCGGGCCTGCGCGTGAGCTGCCTGTGCCCGCAGGGCGTGGACACCGACATGCTGCGCGGCTCGGGACAGGGCGCGTCGGTCGTGCGCGCGGCGGGCAGCGTGCTGCAGCCCGACGAGGTCGCCGAGGCCGTGGTGGCGGCCATCGCCGCCGAGACGTTCCTCATCCTCCCCCACCCGGAGGTCGGCCGCTACGCCGCCGCGAAGTCCGCCGACCGCGACGCGTGGATCGCGGGGATGCGCCGGTTCCAGCGCCGCACCGCGGGCGGCTGAGCGGTCAGGCGAACTCGGGGACGAGCGCCGCGAGCTCGCGCCACTCGGCCATCGGCAGCGAGACGAGGTCGCCGGCGAGCACCTGCACCGACACGTGCGAGGCGCCGGCGTCGAAGTGCGCCTTGATGCGGGCGGCCACCTGCTCCAGCGATCCCCACGCGCAGATCGCGTCGACGAGCCGGTCGCTCGACTGGCCGTCGGGCCCGGCGATGTCGTCCTGGGTGAAGCCGAGCCGCAGCAGGTTGTTCGCGTAGTTGGGCAGCTTCGTGTACGTCCCCATGAAGCGGCGCGCGATCTCGCGCGCCACCGCAGGGTCGCGCTCGAGGATGACGGCCTGCTCGGGCGCCAGCATCGGACCGGGCCCGAGCACGCCCCGCGCGGTCGCGGTGTGCTCCGGCGTCGTGAAGTAGGGGTGCGCACCGTCCGTGCGCGTCCCGGCCAGCTCGAGCATCCGCGGGCCGAGCGCGGCGAGCACCCGCCGCGTCGGCGTGGCCGGCTCGGCCGCGAAGAACCGGCCCCGGTCCATCTGGTCCAGGTACTCGACCATCGCCGAGTAGGGCCGTTCGTAGGTGCGCCGGTGGAGCGCGGTCACCATCGGCCCGTGGCTCACGCCGATGCCGAGGAGGAACCGCTCGGGGAACGCCTCCGTCAGCGTCTTGTGCCCCGCCTGCATCGTCATCGCCGTGCGCGCGTGGATCGAGGCGATGCCCGTCGCGACCACGATCCGCTTCGTCGCGGACAGCATCAGGGCGGCGGATGCGAACGGCTCGCGGCCCACGGCCTCGGGGATCCACACCGAGCCGAACCCCAGTTCCTCCAGCTCCGCCACCACCTCGAGCGACCGGGACATCGGCTGGGCATCGAGCGTCCAGGTCCAGATCCCGAGCCGACCCATCTCGAGTGCCGCCACGCGCGGCACGCTACCCGCATGCCACGGCGCCGGACGACCGCACACACCGACGACATGGTCGCCGCGATCCGCGCACTGTTCGGGGTCGCCCTGCTGCTGGGGGCGGCGGGGTGCGCGGATGCGGCACCGACCGGCTCTGCGCGCGTCGAGCGCATCATCGACGGCGACACCGTCGTCGTGCGCATCGGGCGCGGCACCGAGCGCGTGCGGCTCATCGGCATCGACGCGCCCGAGGTCGCGAAGCGGGGCGAGCCCGGCGAGTGCTTCGGCGACGAGGCCACGCGGATCCTCGCGGACCTCGCGCCGCCGGGCGGCACGGTCGTGCTCGAGCGCGACGCCGAGGCCCGCGACGTGTACGGGCGCCTGCTCGCGTACGTCTCGGTGCAGGACGGCGGCCGGAGCGTGCTCGTCAACCGCGAGCTGCTCGCGCGCGGCGCGGCCCGCATCCTGCGCATCGAACCCAACACCGCGCGGGCAGCCGAGTTCGACGCGGTGGCCGCCGCGGCGCGCGCCTCGGGCGCCGGCCTCTGGGGAGCGTGCGGCAAGTAGCGTCGGGCGCGTGACGCTGAACGAGCGCCTCGGGCACCCCGCGGACGCCCGCCTCGTGATCGTCAGTTGCGACGACCTCGGCGCGCTCCACGCCGCCAACGTCGCCGTGTTCGACGCGCTGCGCAACGGCGCCGCCACGTGCGCCTCGCTGATGGTCCCGGCGCCCTGGGCGCGCCACGCGATGACGCTGTACCGGGGCGAGGACGTCGGCGTGCACCTGACGCTCAACAGCGAGCACGAGAACTACCGGTGGGGGCCGCTCACCCACGCCCCGACGCTCCTCTCGGGCGACGGCGGCTTCCCGCGGACCATCGACGACCTCTGGGAGCACGCCGACCCGAGCGAGGTGCTGCGCGAGTGCCGCGCCCAGGTCTCGCGCGCGATCGAGTGGGGCGTCGACGTCACGCACCTCGCCCCGCACCTGACGGCGATCACGCTGCGGCCGGAGTTCTTCGACGTCTACCTCGAGCTCGCCGTCGAGTTCCGGCTGCCGGTGCGGCTCCCCTCCACGATCACCGAGGAGCAGGCCGGGTTCCCCTTCCGCCGCCTCGCCGCGGACGAGGGCGTGCTGTTCCCCGACCACTTCGACCACGACTGGCGCGGCGGCAGCCGCACCCGCGTGCTCGCCGCCCTCGCCTCGCTCCAGCCGGGCGTCACCGAGATCCACGTCCAGCCGTGCACCGACACGCCCGAGGTGCGCGCGATCGGCGCGGTCGCGGAGTCGTGGATCGACGACCACCGCCTCGTCACCGGCGACGCGGAGTTCGACGCGGCCCTTCGCGCCAGTGGCGCGTCGACGATCGGCTACCGCGCGCTCAGGGACGCGATGCGAGCCGGCTGAGCCGCTCCGCCGCCTCGCCGCTGGCGAGCACGCTGAACAGCACGCCGGTGTGTCCGACGGCCTTCAGGCGGCCCTGCATGTAGGCGACGGTCGGGTCGCCGAGGGCGTCCTGCGCGGCGCACGTCACCACGACGTCCGCGCCCTCGGGCCCGTCGACGGCGACGTCGGCGCGCCCGTGCACGACCCGGTACTGCACCGTGCCGGCTGGTCCCGCCGTCACGGCGCGCCTCCCACGCCGCGGAACATGTCCTCTTCGTAGCAGCCCTCCACGACCGGATCGAGCGGCACGTGCGAGCGGGCGAGGATCCAGTCCTCCCACGGATACGCGTCGGAGAGTTCGTCGTCGCTGAGGCCGAACCAGAACGGCGACGCCTCGTCGATCTGCGTGCGGTGCGCGCGCAGCGCCCCCGAGCGCGCCCACATCCACCCCGCGACCGGGGTTCGGGTGGTGATGCGCCCGTCGATGTCGTCGCGGGCGAACCACCCGTCGTCGAAGGGGGACTCGCCGCGGAGCCGGAGCATCGCCTCGTGCACCGCGACGATGCGCATGCGCGACCATGCCGAGTAGTAGAGCTTCGCGGGCTGCCACGGCGCGCCGGCGTCCGGGTACCAGTCCGGGTCCCCCGAGCGATCGAACGCCAGCACGCTGATCTCGTGGGTGCGCACGTGGTCGGGGTGGGGGTATCCGCGGTGGTCGTCGTTGTAGGTGACGAGCACCTGCGGGCGCTCCTCGCGGATCACCCGGACCAGACGGCCGGTCGCCTCGTCGATGTCGGCCTGGTGGAAGCAGTCCGGGTGCGCGTTCGACGGGCTCCCCGCCATGCCCGAGTCGCGGTAGCCCAGCATCTCCGTCCGGTGGAAGCCGATGATCGCCGTCGACGCCGCGAGCTCCGCCGGCCGCACCTCGGCCAGGAGCCGCTTGTCCTCCTCGGGCCCGAGGCCGTGGAACGGCTGGCCGGGCTCGCGCAGCGCCGGGTTGTGCACGTCGCCCTCCTCCCCGCCGGTGCAGCAGACGAGCACCGTCCGCACGCCCTCCCGCGCGTAGCGCGCCATGGTGGGGGCTCCCTTGGATGCCTCGTCGTCGGGGTGCGCGTGGACCGTCACGATGCACCGCTGCGACACGCGCGGCAGGCTAGCCGTGCGGCCTTCGCCGTAGCATCGCGGGCGTGACGACGCCGCGAACCGCTCGCCGTGCGTGCGCCTGCGCGGTGCTCGCGTCCGCGCTCCTCGCATCGTGCTCGCGAGGGGACGGGCGCGAGATGCGCGAGCCGGGACCCGACCAGGTGCAGACGATCGAGGTGGCGACGACGCCGCCGACGACCGTCCCGTTCTTCACGGCATCCGGACCGTGGCCCGAGGATGGCGAGATCGACGCGGCCTACACGTGCGCCGGGGCCGGCACCTCGCCGGAGGTCACGGTGACGAACGTGCCGGCGGACGTCGTGTCCCTCGGACTCGTGCTCGTCGATTCGACGTCGGGCAACGTGGCGCACTGGGCGCTCGCGAACCTCGCACCCGCGGAGGCGCTCGTCCCGGGCGGCACCGTGCCCGACGGAGCGCTCGTGGCGGTCAACGACTTCGGCACGGCCGGCTACGAGCCGCCGTGCGCGGAGGCGGGCACACGGCACGAGTACCTGCTGATGGTCTACAGCTTCGACCAGTTCCTGGAACTGCCCGAGGACGCGACCAGCGACGACCTCACCGCCGCCTTCGAGGCCGCCGCCCTCGACGTGGCGATGTCGGCCTTCACCGTCACCGCTCCCTGACCGGCACGGGGACCCGGAAGCCCCCTGCCAGTATTGGGGCATCGACCCCTCCCTCGCCTCGCTGCCCGTCGGCATCTGCACCGTCGACGCCGACTGCCGGATCCTCGAGGCCAATGCCGCGTTCCGGGAGCTCGTCCTCGGCGGCGCACGGGTGCCGCGCGGTGCCGCCCCGTGGGTCAACGCCCAGCCGTCCGAGCGCGCAGCCGCAGAGGCGGCGTGGGAGCGGAGCCGCGGCGGCGGTGCGTTCTCGGTGGAGTTCCGCGTGCTGCGCCGCTCCGGCGAGGAGGCGTGGGTGCAGGTCGCGACGCAGCCGCTCGCCGACGGCAGCGGCCACGTCGCGACGGCGATCGACGTCACCGACGCCGTCGCACGGCGCACGCTCAACGAGCGCCTCGTCGGCGTGCTCGACGCGTCGAACGACGCCGTGGTCGTCGTCGAGCCGACGGGCGCACTGCTGTTCGCCAACGACGCCGCGCGCTCGCTGATCGGCGTCGACGGGCGCGGCGGCGATCCCGCGCTCGACCTGTTCGTCCGCGCGCTCCTCGACCAGGTCCCGCGCGAGGTGTCGGCCCCTGCCGGACCGTCGCGGTGGGAGGGCGAGGTCGGCGTCCGCGGGCCCGACGGCATCGAACGCACGCTCGCCGTCGTCCTGCAGGTGGTGCGCTCGCGCGACGGCACGACGGCCCACTGGTCCGCCATCGCCCGAGACGTCACCGAGGCGCGGCAGGTGCAGGACGAACTCACCCACCAGGCCACGCACGACGCGCTCACCGGCCTGCCGAACCGCGTGCTGTTCCTCCGCCGGCTGTCCGAGGCGCTCGAGCGCAGCGCGACCACGAGGCGACCCGTCGCCGTGCTCTTCGTCGACCTCGACAAATTGAAGGACGTGAACGACACCATCGGGCACGCGGTCGGCGACGTGCTGCTCACCGGCATCGCCGGGCGGCTCGCCGCGGCGACGCGCCCCCACGACCTGGTCGCGCGGATCGGCGGCGACGAGTTCGTCGTGCTCTGCGAGGGCGTCCCCGACGAGCACGTCGCGATGGACGTCGCGGACCGGATCGGGCGCGCGCTCGCCGGGCGCACGACGATCCAGGGCATCGAGATCGCGACGAGCGCGAGCATCGGCGTCGCGCTGTCGACGCCCGCCCTGCTCGACGAGGAGCCACCCGCCGACGCCGCGCTCACCCTGCTGCGCAACGCCGACACCGCGATGTACCGGGCAAAGCAGCGCGGCCGGGGGCGCGGCGAGCTCTACAGCGACGACATGAGGAGGGAGGCGCGCGAGCGCGCGCAGCTGACCGCGGACCTCGAGCGCGCACTCGCCCTCGACGACCTGTTCATCGTGTGGCAGCCCGTCGTGTCGGCCCAGACCGGCCGGACCACCGGCGCGGAGGCCCTCCTGCGCTGGCGGCACCCCGATCGAGGGGTTCTGACGCCGATGGCCTTCCTCGAGCTGGCCGACGAGTCGGGGGCGATCGTGCCGATCGGAGACTGGGTGCTCCGGCGCGCGTGCGGCGACGCAGCCGGATGGATCGCGTCGGGATCCGCGGACCGCTCGTTCGTCGTCCACGTCAACGCGTCGCTCCGCCAGCTCGCAGACGCCTCGTTCGTGGAGCGCACGTCGGCGATCGTCCGCGAGTCGGGGCTCGACTTCGCGAACCTCGCGGTCGAGGTGTCGGAGCGCGCGATGCTCGGCGACAACCCCGCCGTCGTGCGCGCCGTCGCCGCACTGCGCAGGCTCGGCGTGCGCATCGCCATCGACGACTTCGGCACCGGGCTCTCGTCGCTCGCGCACCTGCGCGGGTTCCCCGCCGACTACCTCAAGCTCGACGGCACGCTCGTGCGCGAGATCGGGCGCGAGGGCGCCGACGACCCGATCGTCCGGTCGATCATCCAGCTCGCGCACTCGCTCGGCATGTCGGTGGTCGCCGAATGGGTGACGACCGACGAGCAGGCGACCCGGCTGCGCATCCTCGGGTGCGACGCACTGCAGGGGCACCGCATCGGCGAACCCGTGCCCGCAGACGAGTTCGCGCGCTCCGCTCGCTCCGCCCGGCGCTAGCCCTCGGCGGGCTCCTCCGGATCCTCGCCGTCCTGCGCCGGCGCAGGGCCCTCGCCGGCGAAGAACGCCAGCACCGCGTCCGATCCCTTGCCGAGCCGCAGCACGGATGCCTCGCCGACGCGGTCGAACACGACGGGGAGCGAGAACGACCCGACGCCGCCCGCCATCGACGGCGCGAGCGACCGCACCATCGCCACGAGGTTCAGCTCCTCGTCGGTCACGAGCGCCGAGAGGCCCTCGCTCGCGGCGAGGCCCGCACGGAACGGGTTGTCGGCGATGCCCGACACGGCGCTCCTCGCGAGCGCGCCGACGAACGCGCGCTGGCGGGTCGCGCGGCCCAGATCGCCCGTCCCGTCGCGCACCCACTCGTCGCCGATCCGCTCCTCGAACTTGCGGCTGCGCGCGTACGCCAGTGCGCGCACGCCGTCGAGACGCCGGCAGCCGGGCCGCAGGTAGAGGCCGGTGTTGCGGTCGCGCGAGAGGTGCTCGACGCACACCTCGACTCCGCCCACCGCGTCGACGATGGTCTTGAATCCGCGGAAGTCGACCTCGAGGTAGTGGTGGACGGGGATGCCCAGCGCGTTCTGCACGGTGCGCACCAGCACGTCGCGTCCGAGCTGGTACGCCGTGTTGACGCGCTGGCTCTTCTCGCCGTCCCCGATCTTCACCCACAGGTCGCGCGGCACCGACAGGAGCGACAGCGTCCCCGAGCCGAGGTCGTGGTGGAGGATCATGAGCGTGTCGCTGCGCCGCCCCGAGACGTCGCCCTCGTCGCCGACCACGGCGAAGTCGGCGTCCGACTCCGACGCCCCCTCGCGCGAATCGGAGCCGACGAGCAGGTAGTTGACGAAGCGGCCGTTGGACGGCGAGAGCGACTCCGTCGCGTCGGCGGCGCGCGTGACCGACCCGACCGTCCGGCGGACCGCCACGTTCAACCCCGCGGCGCCCGCGCCCGCGACGAGCGCGAGCGACACGACGAACGCCGGGATGCGACGCGGTCGGCTCGGCGGTGCATCGGCCATGGCGCCCCGCAACCTACCCCTCCGTCATGCGGGGCGGAGGTGCACGACGTCGCCCGCCGCGACGGCGACCTCGCCGCGCTCCGTGGCGACGACGAGCAGCCCGTCGTCGCGCACGTCGACCGCGCGCCCGACCAGCGGTTCGCCGCCTGCGCGCTCCACGCGGACGTCCATCCCGATCGTCGCGAGCGCCGCGCGGTACTTCCGTGCGAGCTCGGCGGGGTCGCACGCCATCAACCGGTCGATGACGGGCAGCATCGTCCCGAGCAGGTCCATCGGCCGCACCTGCGCCGCCGGGGACTCCGCGTCGAGGCACGTCGCCCCGTCCGGCGCCCACCCCACGTTCACCCCGATGCCGACCACGACCGCGCCGTGCGACGACTCGGCGAGGATCCCGGCGAGCTTGCGCCCGCCGACGAGCAGGTCGTTGGGCCACTTCAGGTCGGGCTCCGTGCCGGCGACCTCCCGGCAGGCCTCGCGCGCCGCGAGCGCCACGATCCACGTGCACCGGTACGGGGCCCCGTCGACGGGCCGGAACAGCAGCGACGCGAGGAGGTTCGCCCCCGGAGGCGCCTCCCACCGCCGGTCGAGGCGGCCCCGACCTGCCGTCTGATGGTCGGCCACGAGGACGGTGCCCGCGGCAGCCCCGTCCCGCGCCAGGCTCAGCAGATCGTCGTTGGTGCTGCCCGTCTCCGCGAGCCGGATGACGGCCCACCCGGGCGGGTTGGTGCCGCGGGCGGACATGCGGTCAGAATAGGAGTCCGTGCCACGCAAGATCCTGATCGCCAACCGCGGCGAGATCGCCGTCCGGGTGATCCGCACCGCCCGAGAGATGGGGATCCCGACCGTCGCCGTGTACTCGGAGCTCGACCGCAACGCGCTCCACGTCCGCCTCGCCGACGAGGCCCACGCGCTCGGCGGCCAGACCGCGGCCGAGAGCTACCTCAACACCGGGGCGATCGTCGCCGCGATCCGCGCGAGCGGGGCCGACGCCGTCCACCCCGGATACGGATTCTTCAGCGAGAACGCCGACTTCGCCCGCACCATCACCGAGATGGGCGTCGCCTTCATCGGGCCGCCGCCGGCGGCCATCGTCGAGATGGGCGACAAGGTGTCGTCGCGGCGCGCGGCCGTGAGGGGCGGCGCGCCCATCGTGCCCGGCACGACCGACTTCGTCGAGGGCCCGGACGAGGTCGCCGCGTTCGGCGACGAGCACGGCTGGCCCGTCGCGATCAAGGCGGCGTTCGGCGGCGGCGGGCGCGGCATGAAGGTCGTGCGCAGCCGGGACGAGGTCGCCGCGGCGATGGAGTCGGCCAAGCGCGAGTCGAAGGCCTTCTTCGGCCGCGACGAGGTGTACGTCGAGCGCTACCTCACGTGGCCGCGCCACATCGAGGTGCAGCTGATCGGCGACCACCACGGCAACGTCGTCTGGGTGTCCACGCGCGACTGCTCCGCCCAGCGCCGGCACCAGAAGCTGATCGAGGAGGCGCCCGCCCCCGCGCTGCCGCCGGGCACCGAGGAGGCGATGGGCGAGGCCGCGGTGAAGGCCGCGCGCGCGGTGGGCTACGCGAACGCCGGCACCGTCGAGTTCATCTACCAGGACGGCGAGTTCTACTTCCTCGAGATGAACACCCGCCTCCAGGTGGAGCACCCGGTCACCGAGGCGATCACGGGCATCGACCTCGTCGAGTGGCAGATCCGCGTCGCCGACGGCGAGCGCCTGCCGATGGGCCAGGACGAGGTGCTCGCGCTGCGGCGCGGGCACGCCATCGAGGTGCGGATCAACGCCGAGAACCCCGCCGGCGGGAAGTTCCTCCCCTCGCCCGGCACGATCACCGCCCTGCGCACGCCGGACGGATTCGGCACGCGCTTCGACGGCGGCTACGAGGCCGGCGACACGGTGAGCCAGTACTACGACAACCTCGTCGGCAAGCTCGTCGTCTGGGGGCGCGACCGGGAGTCCGCGATCGCGCGCACCGTCCGCGCGCTCGGCGAGATGGTCGTCGAGGGCGTGCACACGACGATCCCCGCGGACCTCGCGATCCTCCGCCACCCCGACTTCGCGGCGGTGACGCACAGCACGAAGTGGGTCGAGGAGGTGCTGGACCTGTCCTCCGTCGGCGGCGACGCGGGAGCCGCAGCCCCCGATGCGGAGGCGCTCGTCGAGCGCCGCACGACGGTCGAGGTGAACGGCAAGCGGTTCGACGTCCGGATGTGGGTGCCCGAGTCCGGCGGCGCGGCCGTCGCGGCCAAGCCGAAGGCGGCACGGCGGCAGGGACAGTCCGCGGGCGGCAGCTCGGGCAGCGGCGAGGTCGCCGCACCGATGCAGGGGACGATCGTCAAGGTGCTCGTCGAGGCGGGACAGTCCGTCGCGGCCGGCGACCCGGTGGTGGTGCTCGAGGCGATGAAGATGGAGAACCAGATCGCCGCGGAGAAGTCGGGCACCGTCGCGAAGGTGAACGTGAAGGCGGGCGACACGGTCGGCGCAGGCGACGTCCTCGTCGTCGTCGAATAGCGCCATGGCCGGGTTCTCCGCGTGACCGAGGACGACGGCTCGGCGCACCGGGGCGGACTCGACCACGAGCGCGAGCGCCGGCTCGGCAGGGTCGCCGAGATCCGCGCCGCGGGCGTCCAGCCCTACCCGCACCGCTTCGACCGCACGCACGCGCTCGCCGACATCCGTGCGGCGCACGGCGGGCTCGAACCCGGCACGGAGACCGACGTCCGCGCGTCCGTCGCGGGGCGCGTCATGCTCCGGCGGGTGCAGGGCAAGCTCGTCTTCGTCACGCTCCGCGACCGCTCGGACGAGCTCCAGCTGTTCGTCTCGCACGCGACGGTCGGCGACGGGCTCTTCGACGACGTCGCCGCGCTGGACCTCGGCGACTGGGTGGGCGCCACCGGCACCGTGATGACCACGCGGAAGGGCGAGCTGTCCGTGAAGGTCGAGTCGCTCGTGCTGCTGGCCAAGGCCGTGCGGCCGATGCCCGACAAGTGGCACGGGCTGACCGACACCGACACCCGCTACCGGCAGCGCTACGCCGACCTGATCGTCAACGAGGACGCGCGCCGCACGTTCGCCGTGCGGCACGCCGCGGTCGCGAGCTTCCGCCGCACGCTCGCCGGCGAGGGCTTCACCGAGGTCGAGACGCCCGTGCTCCACGCCGACGCGGGCGGCGCGCACGCGAGGCCGTTCGCCACCCACCACAACGCGCTCGACATGGGGCTCTACCTGCGCATCGCGCTCGAGCTGCACCTCAAGCGGCTCATCGTCGGCGGCATGGAGCGCGTCTTCGAGATCGGCCGCGTGTTCCGCAACGAGGGCATCTCGCCGCGGCACAACCCCGAGTTCACGATGATGGAGTCGTACCAGGCGTTCGGCGACTACACCGATGCGATGGCGCTCGCGGCGGTGCTCGTGCGCAACGCGGCCCGCGACGCGCTCGGCACGACGGTGGTCGAGCTCGGCGGCGAGCAGGTCGACCTCGCCGAGCCGTGGCGGGAGATCACGATGATGGGCGCGGCATCGGAGGCCGCCGGCGCAGAGCTGCACCCCTCCCGGCCGGTGGCCGAGGTCCGCGCCGTGGCCGACCGCCTCGGCATCCAGGTCGAGGCGCACTGGGGATCCGGTCGGATCGGCGAGGAGATCTTCAGCCACCTCGTCGAGCCGGGCCTCATCCGGCCGACGTTCGTCACGCAGCATCCCGTCGAGATCTCGCCGCTCGCCCGCGCCGACCAGCGCGATCCGTCGGTCACCGAGCGCTTCGAGCTGTTCATCGCCGGGCGGGAGATCGCCAACGGCTACAGCGAGCTGAACGACCCCGTCGAGCAGCGCGCCCGCTTCGAGGAGGAGCAGCGCGCGAAGGAGGCCGGCGACCTCGGCGCAGGCACGGTGGACGAGGACTACCTCCGCGCGCTCGAGTACGGCCTGCCGCCCACGGCCGGCCTCGGCATCGGCGTCGACCGGCTGGTGATGCTGCTGGCCGGTGCCGCGTCGATCAAGGACGTGATCCTCTTCCCCACCCTGCGGCCGGAGGCCGACTGACGTGGCCGCCGCCTGGGGCTCCGGCCACGCGACCGTCGCAGCCGACGGCACGGTGCTCGACGCGTCCTTCCGGCGCCTCGGGTGGGGCGACCACGTCCCCGATGGCGCCGCCCACGAGGGCGAGCTCCGCGCCGATCCACGTCGCGGCGTGGCGCTCGTGCCGGTGTCGATCGTCGTCGACACGTCCGCGCCGCCCGTCGACGCCCGCGACGCCTACCTCCGCCTGCACCTGCTCTCCCACCGCCTCGCTCCGCCGCGGTCGCTGAACCTCGACGGGCTGTTCGGCCTGCTCGCCAACGTGGCGTGGACGTCGATCGGCCCCGTCCCGCTGGACGCCATCGACGACGTCCGCTACGACCAGCTTCGCGCCGGCACGCCGATCACGGTGCACGGCGTGGACAAGTTCCCGCGGATGACCGACTACGTCGTCCCGTCCGGCGTGCGCATCGCGGACGCGAGCCGCGTCCGCCTCGGCGCCCACCTCGCCGCGGGCACGACCGTGATGCACGAGGGCTTCTGCAACTTCAACGCGGGCACGCTCGGCGCGTCGATGGTCGAGGGCCGCATCTCGGCCGGCGTCGTGGTCGGCGACGGCACGGACATCGGCGGCGGTGCCTCCATCATGGGCACGCTGTCGGGCGGCGGCAAGGAGGTCATCAGCGTCGGCGAGCGCTGCCTGCTCGGCGCGAACAGCGGGCTCGGCATCAGCCTCGGAGACGACTGCGTCGTCGAGGCGGGCCTCTACGTCACCGCCGGCACCCTGGTGTCGCTGCCGGACGGCACGCCGGTCAAGGCGCGGCAGATGAACGGCGTCCACGGGATGCTGTTCCGCCGCAACAGCCTCACCGGCGCGGTCGAGGCAGTCGCGCGCAGCGGATCGTGGGGCGGCTTGAACGCCGCGCTCCACAGGAACTGACGTGGACTTCGAGGCCTTCTCCGCGCTCGTGCGCCATCGGCGCACCCGGCTGACGATGGACCCCGCCCGTGACGTGGAGCGGGCGACGATCGAGCGGCTGTGCACCGAGGCGACGTGGGCGCCGTGCCACCGGATGACCTGGCCGTGGCGGTTCGCCGCGTTCACCGGCGAGTCGCGGCGCGGGCTCGGCGACGTCGCCGCCGACGCGATGGCTGCGCACGGCGACGCTGCGCCGAAGGTGGCCAAGACGCGCACCAAGTTCCTCCGCGCACCCGTCGTCGTGGTGGTCGGCAGCGAGCCGGGTTCGAGCGACCTCGAGACGGCGGAGAACCGCGACGCCGTCGCGGCGGGCGTGCAGAACTTCCTGCTCGGGGCGACCGCACTCGGGCTGGCGACCTTCTGGTCGAGCTGCCCGAAGGGCGCGAACGACCCCGTCGCGCGCCACTGCGGGTTCATGGACGGCACGCACGTCGCCGCGATGCTCTACGTGGGGTGGCCGGCCGGAGAGCCGCCGGTGGGCGAGCGGCCCCCGGTGGACGTCCGCTGGTTCGACTGACGCGACGGCGCGGGGCTCAGCCCGGCCGGTAGGTGCCGAACACGTCGCGCAGCGCGTCGCTGACCTCGCCGAGCGTCGCACCGGCGCGCAGCGCCTCGCGCATCGGCGGCAGGAGGTTCGCCGTGCCGCGGGCGGCGTCCCGCAGCGACTCGAGGAGCGGCGCGACCGCCGCCGCGTCTCGTGCCGCCCTGTACGCACGGACGCGCGCCACCTGGTCGGCCTCGAGGGACGGATCGATCGGGAACACCCGGGGTTCGGGCTCGTCGTCCACCGTGTAGCGGTTGACCCCGACGACGGTGCGCGTGCCGTCGTCCACCGACGTCGTCCACTCGTAGGCCGCGTCCTCGATCTCCGCCGACTGGAAGCCCGCCTCGATCGCGGCGACGGCGCCGCCCATCTCGTCGATGCGCCGGATGTAGTCCCACGCGAGCCGCTCGACCTCGTTCGTCAGGGACTCGACGAAGTACGAACCCGCCAGGGGGTCGGGCGTGTCGACCACGCCGGTCTCGTGGGCGATGATCTGCTGCGTCCGGAGGGCGATGCGGGCGGCGTCCTCGGTCGGCAGGCTCAGCGCCTCGTCGTAGCCGTTGGTGTGCAGGCTCTGCGTGCCCCCCAGCACGGCCGCCATGCTCTGCACCGCGACGCGCACGACGTTGTTCAGCGGCTGCTGCGCCGTGAGCGTCGACCCGCCGGTCTGCGTGTGGAAGCGCATCAGCGCACTGGCCGGCTTCCTCGCACCGAAGCGCTGCGTCATGATCGCGTGCCACATGCGCCGCGAGGCGCGGAACTTCGCGACCTCCTCGAAGAAGTTGTTGTGCCCGTTCCAGAAGAAGCTCAGGCGGGGCGCGAAGTCGTCGACGTCCAGGCCCGAGTCGACGGCGGCCTGCACGTAGGCGATCGCGTTGGCGAGCGTGAAGGCGAGCTCCTGCACCGCCGTCGATCCGGCCTCGCGGATGTGGTACCCGGAGATCGAGATCGTGTTCCACCGCGGCACCCGGTCGGCGCAGTAGCGGAAGATGTCGGTGATGATCCGCATCGAGGGCTTCGGCGGGTAGACGTACGTCCCCCGGGCGATGTACTCCTTCAACAGGTCGTTCTGGATGGTGCCGCTGATCGCCGTCGACGGCACCCCGCGCTCCTCGGCGACGATCTCGTACATGAGCAGCAGGATCGCCGCCGTCGAGTTGATGGTCATCGACGTCGTGACCTTGTCGAGCGGCAGGCCGTCGAGGAGCGTCCGCATGTCGTCGAGGGTGTCGATCGCGACCCCGACCTTGCCCACCTCGCCGGCCGCGCGCGGATGGTCGGAGTCGTAGCCCATCTGCGTCGGCAGGTCGAACGCGCAGCTGAGGCCGGTCTGCCCCGCGGCGAGGAGGAATTTGAAGCGCTCGTTCGTGTCGCGCGCCGTGCCGAACCCCGCGTACTGGCGCATGGTCCACAGGCGGTCGCGGTGCATCGCAGGGTGGATGCCCCGCGTGTAGGGCGCCTCGCCGGGGCGGCCGAGCGAGGTGGCGGGATCGAAGCCGTCGAGCGACGTCGCGTCGTACAGCGGGCGGACCTCGATCCCCGAACCGGTCCTGCGCTCGTCCCCCGGCATCGCCCGTCAGGCTAGGCGCACGGCCCCGTCGGGGGACGCCACTAGCGTCTCGCCCATGGCGATCACCGAGCGCGACACGCCGTCGATCGACGGCATCCCCCTCGTGGCGCGCGAGGTCCGCGCGCCACGCAAGCCCGAGTACGCGACGCTCGCAGAGGAGCGGCGGCACCGGAAGGTCGCGCTCGCGGCCGCGCTGCGCATCTTCGGCCGGCTCGGGTTCGGCGAGGGCGTCGCCGGCCACATCACCGCGCGCGACCCCGAATTCACCGACCACTTCTGGGTGAACCCGTTCGGCAGGAGCTTCCGCCACATGAGGGTCAGCGACCTCATCCTCGTCAACCACGAGGGCGAGGTGGTGGTCGGCGACCAGCCGGTCAACACCGCCGCGTTCGTGCTGCACTCCGCCATCCACCAGGCCCGACCCGACGTCGTCGGCGCCGCCCACGCCCACTCGCTGCACGGCAAGGCGTGGGCCTCGCTGGGCCGTCCGCTCGACCCGATCACCCAGGACTCGTGCATCTTCTACGAGGACCACGTCGTCGTGGCCGAGCAGGGCGGCGCGGTGGTGTGGGAGGTGGAGGCGGGCCGGGAATTCGCCTCGAAGTTCACGTCGGGCAAGGCCGCGATCCACCAGAACCACGGCCTCTTCACCGTGGGCACGACGGTCGAGGCTGCCGCGTTCTGGTTCATCACCATGGAGCGCTCGTGCCAGGCGCAGCTGCTCGCCGAGGCGGCCGGCACGCCGAAGCTCATTCCGCACGAGATGGCCGCGTACACCGCCCGCCTCACCGGCTTCCCCGAGGCGGGCTGGTTCCAGGCCCAGCCGCTCTTCCAGGAGATCCTCGCCTCGGATCCCGAACTCGTCGAGTGACGCCCGCGCGTCCGAGGCCGTTGGCCGGGCTGCCGCCCGAGCCCTTCTTCGTCCTGTCCGCGTCCGCCCAGTACCTCGGCGCGGTGGTCGCGGTGCGGCTCTTCGACGACCTCGCTCCCGCCGGCGTCGCCTGGCTGCGCGTCGTCGGGGCTGCGATCGTGCTCGTCGCCGTGTCGGCGCCGAGGCTGCTGCGGGGCGGCCGGTGGACGTCGGCCGAGGTGGGTGCCGCGGCGGTGTTCGGCGCGGCCGTGGCGTTCATGAACCTGACCTTCTACCTCGCCATCGACAGGATGGACATGGGCAAGGGCGTCGCGATCGAGTTCATCGGCCCGATCTGCGTCGCCGCGCTCGCGACGCGCACGCGCCGCAACACCTGGGCGCTCGTCTTCGCCGTGACCGGCGTCGCACTGCTGTCGGGCCTCGAGATCGACCGCGAACCGCTCGGTCTGCTGTGGATCTTCCTCGCCTCGGCGTGCTGGGCCGCCTACATCGTGGTGGGCGCGCGGGTCGCGCGGCTCGACCGCGGGCTCGCCGGGCTCGGGGTCGGACTCGTGTTCGGCGCCGTGCTCATCGCGCCGTTCGGCGCGCCATCGAGCGGCCCCGCGTGGTCGTCGCCCGCGCTGCTGCTCGCGGCGATGTCCGTCGGCGTGCTGTCCAACGCGATCGGGTACGGCCTCGAGCAGTCGATCCTGCGGGCGATCCCCGTCCGTCGCTTCTCCGTGCTGCTCGCACTGCTGCCCGTGACCGCCACGGTGTTCGGCGCGGCGTTCCTCGACCAGATCCCGTCCCTGGCGGACCTCGCCGGCATCGGTCTCGTCCTCGTCGGCGTCGTCGTGCAGCAGCGCGACGTCATCGAACCACCGGCGGACTGAGCCGCACGGCGGATTCGGGCTCGATCCGCCACCGCACCGGAGCGGACGGGTACCCTTGCCACGGGCGGAGTTGAGGAGAGAGCTCAACGTGCGCACATCCACAAAGGTCCTGGCCATCGCCGTCACGGCGTGCCTCGTCGCCCCGGTCCTTCCGGCAGCCACCGTGCAGGCCAGCCCCGGGGGACCGGCGGTCGTGGTGACGGGCCGCGGGAACGGCCACGGGCGCGGCCTCAGCCAGTACGGCGCCTACGGCTGGGCCGTCGCGAACGGCTGGAACTGGCAGCAGATCGTCTCCTTCTACTACCCCGGTTCGACGCCCGCACCGCTCGCGGATCCCGAGCAGGTGATGACCGTCCACCTCTCCACGATGAACGACCTGCCCACCTCGGTCGTCGCCGATGCCGGCAACGCCATCCTCGTGCAGGACCCCGTGCCCGGGCGCACCTGGACCTCGCTCGTCGCGCGCGAGGTCGCCCCCCGTACCTACCGCGTCTGGGGCTCGACGGAGCGCCGGTGCTCGCTCGGCGACCCCGCCGCCGACGGGTTCGTGCTCGTCGCCGACGTGCAGGACGCCGCATCGTTCACGACCACCACGGGAACCGACCCTGCGTCGCCCGCCGAGACGCAGATCGGCCTCTGCGAGCCCACCGCGGGCCGGGTGCGCGTGCGCTACTACCGCGGCGAGGTCCGCGCCGTGAACAACGCCCGCGGCGAGAACCGCACCATCAACGCGGTGCGCATGGAGAGCTACCTCCGCGGCGTCGTGCCGCGGGAGTCGCCGTCGTCGTGGGGCGCCGCCGGCAACGGCGCGGGCATGCACGCGCTTCGCGCGCAGGCCGTGGCGGCGAGGTCGTACGCCGCCACCGAGAACCGGTATGCGGGGCTCGCCCGTACCTGCGACACCGAGTCGTGCCAGGTGTACGGGGGTGCGATGCTGCGGGAGGCCCTCAATGCGCCCGCAGCGGTGCTCGAGGCTCCCGCCACGGACGCCGCCATCGCCGAGACGTACGGCATCGCGATGATCGCACCGAACGGCTCGCCCGTGCGCACCGAATTCACGTCGTCGAACGGAGGCCGCACCGCCGGCGGGGCGTTCGCCGTACAGGCGGACGCAGGCGACCTCGCATCCGACGCCGCCAATCCGCTGCTCACCTGGACGCGGGTGCTCACCGCCGCGCAGATCGAGGCGACGTACCCGCAGATCGGGGCGTTCACCGGCATCCAGACCGTCCATGACGGCCTCGGCGGCGAGTGGGGGGGCTACACGACGACGGTGCGCATCTCCGGAAGCGCGGGCAGCGCATCCGTGAGCGGGTGGGCGTTCCGCGGCGCATTCGACCTTCCCGCACCGTGGTTCGCGGCGCGGCCCGTGGCGGGCGCAGACCCCGGGGCGGCGCCGACCGGCCCGATCCTGTTCATCGGCGACTCCGTCGGCGAGAGCATCGCCCCCGAGTTCGCCGCCATCGTCGCACCCGCCTATCCCGGCATCGACTACCGCGCGAAGGCGAACCGCTGCATGGTCGGCTCCACCTGCATCCTCGCGGACGCGCCCGACGCGCTGACGATCGTGAACTCGATCGACCCGGCGAACGCGCCCAAGGTCGCGATCATCCAGCTCGGATACAACGACGACCCCGGCAACTTCGCCGGCGAGGTCGACCAGGTCGTCGCGGCACTGAACGCGCGCGGCACCAACCGGATCGTCTTCGTCAACCTCTCCGTGCGGCGCGCCGACCGCGCCTTCGCCACCTCGAATGCCGTCCTCGCCGCGGCGGCCCAGCGTCATCCGAACGTCTCCGTGCTCGACTGGAACGCCGCGTCGATCGCGCCGTCGCAGACGCGGTGGTTCCGCGACGGCGTGCACCTCACGTCGACCGGCCGCGTCGAGTTCGCCCTCTTCCTGCGCCAGCAGCTCGACGCCCTCCGCGCCGCTGGGGCGTTCGGACCGCCCGCCGTCGCGGCCGCCGGCATGGCGGTCCCCCTCGTGCAGGGGAACCGCGGGCCGTTCGTCGCGCAGTTGCAGAAGGCGCTGAACGCCTATCTGGCGCTGCCGATGTCGCGGCGGCTGCGGGCCGATGGCGTCCTCGGCAAGGGCACGGTGCGCGCGATCTCGGAGGCGGAGGCTCGCGCGGGGCTCCCCGTGGACGGCGTGGCCGATGCGGCACTGCTGCAGGCGGTCGGCGTCAACCCCGCGGGCTTCGTCCTGCGCCGTGGCTCGCGCCACGAGTCCGTCGCCGCCGCGCAGACGGCGCTGTACCGCGTGCTCGGCGTCGCGGCGACGCCGGACGGCGCGTTCGGGCCCGGCACCGAGCGGCTCGTTCGCCGGTTCCAACAGCAGGCCGGACTGCCCGCCACCGGGCGGATCGACGGCGCGACGTGGCAGGCGCTCGCCGCGGCCGCCGCCCGCTGACCGGCAGGAGCGCACAGCCCCGGTCCGTGCCGTCGCCGGACAGCGTCAGTCGGCGAGCGCGGCGGCGAAGCGCTCGTCCCACGCCTCGTCGCTGACCATCCGTGCGTACGCCGCGCGGTAGCGGCGCTTCAGCGCGCCGTAGGTGCGGGCGGTGCGCAGCAGCTCGCGGACGATCTCGACGGCCAGGCGCGCGAACCTCCTGCCGTCGCGCCGCACGAGGTATCCCTCCGATGCGCGATCGTGGCGGTAGAGGATCTGGTTGCGGAAGGTCGAGAGGCCGACGGCCCGGGCGTCGATGCGCGCGACCGGCACGTCCCTCCGGCGCAGCCACGGCGGCAGCACGTAGCCGCCCACGAGCAGCACCGCGACGACGAAGCCCATGAGCCGCATCGGCTTCGGCCACTCGCGACGCGTGGGAAGCGCGGCCAGCTCGGGCGGCAGCGGAGCCGCCTTCTCCTCGGCGACCTTGCGCAGGTCGTCGTGGAGCGCCGGGTGGTCGATGGCCATCCACGCCTCGGGGCCCTCCAGGAAGTCGCGCAGCCCGCGCAGCATGTACTCGGTCGACGCGTACCGCATCGAGAACAGGTTGCGGAACCCGAACGAGGCGAAGCGCCACGCGAGGTGCCACCAGCGGTGCCGGTCGAACACCAGCGCCTCGACGAGCGCGAGGTTGCGGGCCTCGTAGTACAGCGACGACGGGTTGTTCTTCAGGCCGAAGTCGGCGTGCCAGACCACGATCCCGTTGAGGGTCACGGTGTGCCGGCCGGTGTGCATCAGGCCGAACCCGACGTCGTCGCCCCGCACGAACACCGGCAGCGGGTTGTCCCGCGTGATGCCGACGGGGAACGCCGTGTACCACCACGCCGTGTACGCGAAGCGGTGCTCGGGCTCGTCGGCCAGCGCGATCGACCGGTCGCGCAGGTCGTCCTCGCGGCCGACCGCGCGCAGCGGATAGATCGATTCGAACCGGTAATCCGAGCCCGCCTCGAACTGCATCCACGGGCGCTCCTCGCTGAGCATCGCGCCGTGGACGCAGAGGCGCTCGTCGCGCGCGTGGGCGAAGAGCGCGACGGTGCGCACGATCGCCTCCGGCTCGAGCGTGATGTCGTCGTCCATCAGCAGGATGTGCGTCGCCCAACCCTGGCGGCGCAGCTCCATGATCCCGCGCGCGAACCCGCCCGCCCCGCCGAGATTGCCGTTCTCCAGCACCTGCAGCGGGGCGTCCCCGGGGGCGTCGAACG